>NZ_BAAGZJ010000032.1:0-79253 GCF_054778635.1 Nocardiopsis nanhaiensis | reverse complement strand
CGAGGTCCGGGCGGCGGAGGGCGGCTGTGTCCGGCCCCGGCTGGGTCCGCGCTCGGCGGTGGGCGACGTCTATGGAGGGGACTGACGCTCGCCTGCGTTCCGGGGCCGGTCCGCGGGGGATGCGGACCGGCCCCGGAGGTCACTCCTCCGTCAGGGAGAGCAGCTCGTCGATGTAGCAGGTGGCCTCGCGGGCGGCGCGGACGGCGTCCGCGTCCCGGATGGCCTCGGTCAGTCCGCTGTGGTCGATGCCGTCGGTGTCCGACGAGGGCCGGTTGGCCGCCTCGTCGCTCTGCTCGTACGCCGTGTGCGCGATGCTGGCGTAGACGACCTGGGCGATGTCGTCGTACAGGTCGATGAGCAGGGTGTTGTGGGTGGCGTTCACCACGGACCGGTGGAACGTGAAATCGGCTTCCACGAACGCGCCCATGTCGCGGTTGCGCCAGGCCTCCTCGCGCAGGGCCATGGCGCGGTCGATGTCGGCCATGTCCTCGTCGCTGTGGCGCAGTGCGGCCAGGCGCGCGGCCTCGACCTCCAGTGCACGGCGCACCTCCAGGTTCTCCCTCAGACGGGAGCGTTCCAGGCGGCGGCGCAGGGCCCCGCCGAGCTCGCTGGAGGCACGGACGAAGGTTCCGGCCCCTTGGCGAATCTCCAGCAGCCCCGCGTGGGCGAGGGCCCGTACGGCCTCGCGTACGGTGTTACGGCCTACCTCGAGCTGTTCGGACAGCTCCGACTCGGTGGGGATGCGATCTCCCACGCCCCATTCACCCGAGTCGATCTGGGCTCTTAGCTGACTGATGACCTGGTCGACGAGACCGGTCCGGCGTGTCGAGGCGAGGGGCACGCTTTTACCTCCTAGGGGCGGGTCGCCGGATGATTGGGCCAGCGCTCAGGTACGGATCGGTTAAAGCCGGAGCTTAGACCAGTTGGAGCATGGAATTGGCCTTGAGTGGCAATGCGTTATCCTCATGAAGTACATAGGGTCATCCTACGAATCTGTGAGCCGCCTTCCATGAGCGCCGCCCCGACGCGAAAGCACAACGTGCAGGACAGCCCCCTGAGCGGGTCAGACTCCGCCTCCGCGCCCACCCGCACGGGCCTTCTGCTGATCGCCTTGGCCATCGCCCTGGCCGCCCTCAACCTGAGGACCGCGATCACGAGTGTGGGTCCGGTCCTCGACGAGGTCACTCAGGGGCTCGGCATGACCGCGGTGGGCGCCGGTGTCCTCACGACCCTTCCCGTGCTCTGCTTCGCGCTCTTCGGCGGCCTCACCCCGTTCCTCGGCCGCCGACTCGGCTCGCACCACCTCCTCGTCTACGCGCTCACGGCCCTCACCGTCGGCCTCGTCGCCCGAGCCCTGGCCCCCGAGCCCTGGCTGTTCCTCGCCCTGAGCGTCGTGGCACTCTCCGGCGGCGCGATCGGCAATGTCATCCTCCCGGCCTTGGTGAAGCAGCACTTCCCGCACCGGGTGGGTCTGATGACCACGGTGTACACCACCGGCCTGGCCTTGGGCACGGCCGTCGCCGCCGCTGCCACCGTCCCCGTGGAACAGTCCACCGGCGAGTGGCGGATCGCCATCGGCGCCTACGCCCTCTTCGGCCTGGCCGCCGTGCTGCCGTGGCTGCTGGCCCTGCGCCACGAACCCGCTCCCGGCGACGCCCGGCAGGCGCTGAGCGTGCGCCAGGTGCTGGGCACGGGTATCGGATGGCAGGGAGTCCTGTACTTCGGCACCCAGTCCTCCCTCGCCTACATCATGTTCGGCTGGTACGCCCAGATGCTCCGCGACCAGGGCCTCGACGCCCAGTCCGCGGGGGTGATGCTGGCCTATCTCACCGCCCTGGGCATCCCGATATCTTTGGTCATGCCCACGCTCATCGTCCGCGTGCGCGACCAGCGCGTCTTCGTCGTACTGTTCGTGCTCGCCTACATCGTCGGCTTCAGCGGGCTCTGGGCCTCCCCGCTGGCCGGAACCTGGGTGTGGACCACCTTCATCGGCATCGGCATGGGAAGCTTCGTGCTGGCGCTGACCATCTTCGCGGTGCGCACCCGCACGGCCGAGGGCACGGCGGCGATGTCCGCATCCAGCCAGAGCCTCGGCTACCTGATGGGAGGGGCCGGGCCCTTCCTCTTCGGTCTGCTGCACGAACTCAGCGGCGGCTGGCACGCGCCGCTGGCGCTGGCCATGTCCCTCGTGGCCCTCAACCTCGTTGTGGGGCTCCTCCTCGGCCGCCCCCGCTACCTGGAGGACGCCATCGTCGCGAAGGCCGCTGCGCGGGTCTGAGCGCCGCGGAGGATGATCGGAGGATTCCCGGCGGGGCCAAGGAGCGGGACGGGGCGATGCGGCGGGGCGGCGCCCCGGGCTCAGACAGGGAGCCAGTCGATCCGCCCGATGAGGTACACGGCGCCCACGAACGCCACGATGTCGATCACCGTGTGCGCCACCACCAAGGGCATCACGCGGCCGTAGCGTACGTAGAACCAGCCGAACACGAGTCCCATCACCAGGTTGCCGACGAACATCCCTGCCCCCTGGTACAGGTGGTAGAAGGCGCGCACCACCGAGCTGGCCAGCACCGCCTTCCACGGTGACCACCCCAACTGCCCCAACCGGTGCAGCAGGTAGCCCACCACGATCACCTCTTCGAGGATCCCGTTCTTGAGCGCTTGGAGGACCAGGACGGGCATGTCCCACCAGTTGCCCTCCAAGGTGCTCGGCACGATGGTGCGGGTGAGACCGAGTTGCCAGGAGACGACGTAGACGGCCAAGCCGCCGGCGCCGATCAGCCCGGCCAGGGCCAGCCCGCTCCAGGTGTCGAAACCCGGCCTGCGCAGGTCGAAGCCGATCGTGCGCGCCGACCCCCCGCTACGGTGCAGCAGGTACACCACGAGCGCGACCGGGGCCAGCGCGAAAGCCACCGCGTACAGCTGGTAGGCGAGGTCGAGCCACGGGCGGCCCTCGGCACGGGTCGGGATGAGGCTGGCGGTCTGCTCCGCCATCGACTCGGGCGCGGTGAGTACACCGACGAACGCGATGGTCGCCGATACCGCGG
The DNA here is from genome assembly GCF_054778635.1 of Nocardiopsis nanhaiensis. NCBI lineage: Bacteria > Bacillati > Actinomycetota > Actinomycetes > Streptosporangiales > Nocardiopsidaceae > Nocardiopsis > Nocardiopsis nanhaiensis. The sequence goes on along the minus strand of NZ_BAAGZJ010000032.1, from coordinate 76,206 downwards.
CAGCGCCCAGGGAGACGGCGAGTACGCACAGGATCTCCCAGCGCAGCAAGGAGCGGCTGGGGAGGAAGTTCGGGACTGCGGCTGCCGCGCTGGTCCCCTCTTGAGGGGTGGGGGCCGACTCGCGCGGATCGTCATGGGTTCTGTCGGTCACGCGTCGAATCTACGCGGTCCGGGCAAGGCCCGGCTCCGGTCCAGGGGTGCCCGGTGCCATCAGTGCGCCGGTGCCGACCGGAGCGGGCCCGTTGCGGGACAGGGATGTCGGGCGGGTGGTGTTCGGTAGTGGCGGTGTGCGGGTCAGGGGTGTGCGGGGCCGAAGCGGCGCTGCGTGGACGCCGCCCCGGCCGCACAGGTTCTGTGGGCTATTCTTCGCCCTCGTCGTCCAGACCGTCGTCGAGGTCGTCTTCGAGGCCGTCGTCCTCGACCTCGACGCCCGGGTCGTCGACAGCGCCGTCCTCACAGGCCGCGACGCCGAACACGGCGACCGCGGCGATCGCGCTTCCGGCGAGCAGGCGGCGGGCCGTGATGAGGGTCTCCTTGGTGATGTCCTCGAGCTTCACAGTGACTCCATGTGATCGGGGATGTGTGCTGCGGGTCGGCCCGACGGGACGCCTGTGGGCCGTCTCGCGGTACCGGCCCTGGAAAGGTCGGCGCGAGCCGGGCGTTATTATTCTGTGACCCATGCACGAAACACGATATTGGTGTTTCTCCGATGTGACCAGGGGGGCACGCGATCGCATATGGCCGCATCCGGCCAGTAAACCCTGTTTAACTGCTGTGAACTGGGAACCGGCGAGCAGATTGTCGCTCAGAAGCCGAATTATGTCGCCCAAGTCAGTAGTTATCGTACCGTACCGCTTGTGTATTGCTTCATGTAGTACGACGCGAATTGGGGAGTTCCATGCAGGTGGTCAGCGGCGAACACGGAGTGCTTCCGGGGTGCGGAACACAAGAGCACGGAAAAGCCGCCGGCCATGCGCGTGTGACACGGACCGCGCATGGCCGACGGCTAGGGGGGAGAGGCCGTCCCGCCCCGCCCCAGCCACGAAAGCGGGGAGGAACGGCCTCTGGGGAACGAAGACCAGAATCAGTGAGCCGCTGAGAACTGGTCTTCCTCGGTGGAGCCGGTGAGAGCCGTGGTGCTGGCCTCGGGGGAGATGGTCGTGCTGATGGCGTCGAAGTAGCCGGTGCCGACCTCGCGCTGGTGGCGCGTGGCGGTGTAGCCGTCGGCCTCGGACGCGAACTCGGCCTCCTGGAGCTCGACGTACGACGTCATACCGTTCTTGGCGTAGCCCTTGGCCAGGTCGAACATCGAGTGGTTGAGCGAGTGGAAGCCCGCCAGGGTGATGAACTGGAACTTGTAGCCCATGTGGCCCAGCTCGCGCTGGAACTTCGCGATGGTCGCGTCGTCGAGGTGACGCTTCCAGTTGAAGGACGGCGAGCAGTTGTAGGCCAGCATCTGGTCCGGGTACTCGGCCTTGATGCGCTCGGCGAAGCGGCGGGCGACCTCGAGGTCGGGCGTCGCGGTCTCCATCCAGAGCAGGTCGGAGTGCGGCGCGTAGGCCAGACCGCGGGCGACGCAGGCGTCGACACCGTTGCGGAAGCGGTAGAAGCCCTCGTCGGTGCGCTCACCGGTGGTGAAGGCCTGGTCGCGCTCGTCGATGTCGCTGGTGATCAGCGTCGCGGCCTGAGCGTCGGTCCGCGCGATGACCAGGGACGGGACACCGGCGACGTCCGCGGCGAGGCGGGCGGCGTTCAGCGTCTTGACGTGCTGGCTGGTCGGGATCAGGACCTTGCCGCCCAGGTGGCCGCACTTCTTCTCGGAAGCGAGCTGGTCCTCCCAGTGGACGCCGGCGGCGCCGGAGGCGATCATGCCCTTCATCAGCTCGTAGGCGTTCAGGACGCCGCCGAAGCCGGCCTCGGCGTCGGCCACGATCGGAGCCAGCCACTCGGGGGCGGTGTCGTCACCCTCGGACCAGGTGATCTGGTCGGCGCGCATGAGCGCGTTGTTGATGCGGCGGACGACGGCCGGGACCGAGTTGGCCGGGTAGAGGCTCTGGTCCGGGTAGGTGCTGCCCGACAGGTTGGCGTCGGCCGCGACCTGCCACCCGGAGAGGTAGATGGCCTTCAGGCCGGCGCGGACCTGCTGGACCGCCTGGTTGCCGGTCAGCGCACCGAGGCTGTTGACGTAGTCCTCGTTGTGGAGCAGGTCCCAGAGGCGCTCGGCACCGCGGCGGGCCAGGGTGTGCTCCTCCTGGACGGAGCCGCGGAGCCTGACGACGTCGTCGGCGGAGTAGGTGCGCTCGATACCGGCCCACCGGGGGTTGGTCTCCCAGTCGCGCTGCAGTTCGGCGCTGGCTTCCTGACGTCGAGCGCTGGTGCTCATCTTCGTTCCCGCCTTCGTGTAGTCCCCAAGGTGTTCACACCGGTCGAGAGAGGCCTTACAGGGACAGGGGGGTGATCCCTGTGCGGTAAGTTCCCCGCCGGTAACTATGATTCTTGAGCAAGATCCAAGACTTTTCCACTCGAAATCGGGTGAAGATCTTCGTTTCTTCTCCTACAATGAACGCATGGCGTACTTTGGTGCTGAAGAAATACCGACTTTGACAGGTGACCTAGATCTCGTCACCTTCGGGCAGCGGCTCCGTCACCTGCGCAAGACGCGCGGATTGACCCTGTCTGACCTGGGCGAACGCGTGGGTCGGGCGCCCTCGCAGCTCTCGCTGCTGGAGAACGGCAAACGTGAGCCCAAGCTCTCCCTCCTCACGTCCCTGGCGACCGCCCTCGGTGTCTCCGTGGAAGAACTTCTTTCGAGGCAGCCTCCGAGCCGCCGCGCCCAGCTCGAGATCTCGGTCGAGGAGGCGCAGCGGGACTCCCTCTACCAAGGCCTCAACCTCCCGCACCTGAAGGTGGGCAAGCGGGTCCCTAACGACGTCCTCGAACACATCGTGGGCCTGTACGACGAGCTCAAGCGGCGCCACGCCAAGCCGACCGCCACCCCCGAGGAGGCCCGCAGGGCCAACGCCGACCTGCGGCGGCAGATGCGCGAGCGCGGCAACTACTTCGAGGGCATCGAGAAGGCGGCCGCCGAAACCCTGGCTGCGGTCAACTACACCGCCGGGCCCCTCTCCCAGGGGCAGATCCTGGCGATCGCCACCCACCACGGGTTCTCCCTGAAGTACGTCCAGGACCTTCCCCGATCGGTGCGCTCCCTGACCGACCACGTCAACCGGCGCATCTACCTCAAGCGCGAGACGACCCTGGGCATGCACAGCCCGCGCACGATCCTCCTGCAGACACTGGGCCACGTGATCCTGGGACACAAGCAGCCCCGCGACTTCGGCGACTTCCTCCGCCAGAGGGTGGAGGCCAACTACTTCGCGGCGGCCGTCCTCATCCCCGAGGCCACTGCCGTGACCTACCTCCAGGAGGCCAAGAAGGCCCGCGACCTCTCCGTGGAGGACCTGCGCGACGTCTACTCCGTCTCCTACGAGATGGCCGCGCACCGGTTCACCAACCTGGCCCACCGCCACCTGGACCTGGTCTGCCACTTCATCCGCAACGACGAGACCGGCATCATCTACAAGGCCTACGAGAACGACGGCCTCGTCTTCCCCACCGACGACACCGGCGCCATCGAGGGCCAGCGGATGTGCCGCCAGTGGTCGGGCCGCCAGGTCTTCCAGTCCCCCGACCGGTACTCGATCTACTACCAGTACACGGACAAGCCCAACGGCACCCACTGGTGTGTGGCGCACGTCGACCCCAGCCAGGAGCGCAACTACGCGATCACCCTGGGCGTGCCCTACAAGGAGTCCCGTTGGTTCCGCGGCCGCGAGACCACCAACCGCACCAAGTCCAACTGCCCCAGCGGGGAGTGCTGCGTCCGCCCTCCCGCCGAGCTGGCCACCCGCTGGGAGGGCAATGTCTGGCCCTCGGCCCGTGCCCACTCGCACGTGCTGTCGGCCCTGCCCTCCGGGACCTTCCCCGGCGTGGACGAGCACGACGTCTACACGTTCTTGGACAAGCACAGCGTGGACTGATCCCGGCCTGTCCGGCAGTCCTGGTGCCCGGGAAGGGGGCCGACGCACGCGGCGTCGGCCCCCTTCTCTGCGTCCGAACCCTTTGGCTTCCGGGGGTGTCCCGGCCCCTGTGGTGGCCGTGGCCGGGGCCCGATTGTGCCTGCCCAGGGCGACTGTTACCTTTGGTAACACCCATCAAGAACCCCTCCCCGGGTCGACAAAGGATGTATGCGCATGAGTGAGGCCACCGCACCCGCCTTCAGCCTGGAACTGAGCGAGGACGTTCGCGATGTCCGGGACTGGGCCCACGGATTCGCCAAGGACGTCATCCGCCCCGCCGCCGCCGAATGGGACGAGCGGGAGGAGACCCCCTGGCCGATCATCCAGGAGGCCGCCAAGATCGGGCTCTACTCACTCGACTTCTTCGCCAACCAGTGGCTGGAGCCCTCCGGCCTCGGGATTCCCGTCGCTTTCGAGGAGCTCTACTGGGGCGACCCGGGCATCGCCCTGTCCATCACCGGTACCGGCCTGGCAGCGGTCTCGGTCGCCTCCAACGGAACCCAGGAGCAGCTCTTCGAGTGGGTGCCGCAGATGTTCGGCAGCGCCGACGACATCAAACTCGGCGCGTTCTGCTCCTCCGAGCCCGACGCCGGCTCCGACGTGTCCGCGATCAAGACCCGCGCCGTCTACGACCAGGCCAAGGACGAGTGGGTGCTCAACGGCGTCAAGACCTGGGCCACCAACGGAGGCATCGCCGACGTCCACGTCGTCGTCGCCTCCGTCGAGCCCGAGTTCGGCTCCCGAGGGCAGGCCTCCTTCATCGTCCCGCCGAACACCCCCGGCCTCTCCCAGGGCCAGAAGTTCGCCAAGCACGGCATCCGCGCCTCGCACACCGCCGAGGTCGTCCTCGACGACGTCCGCGTCCCCGGCTCCTGCCTCCTCGGCGGCAAGGAGAAGCTCGACGAGCGCCTCGCCCGCGCCCGCGAGGGCAAGCGCTCCAAGGGCCAGGCCGCCATGAAGACCTTCGAGGCCTCCCGGCCGAGCGTCGGCGTCATGGCCGTGGGCACCGCCCGCGCCGCCTATGAGTACGCCCGCGACTACTCCGTCCAGCGCGAGCAGTTCGGCAAGCCGATCGGCGACAACCAGGGCGTGGCCTTCCTCCTCGCGGACATGGCCACCCGCATCGACGCCTCCCGTCTGCTGGTGTGGCGCGCCGCCTGGATGGCCCGCAACGGCAAGGACTTCAACAACGCCGAGGGGTCGATGAGCAAGCTCTACGCTTCGGAGACCGCCACCTTCGTCACCCAGAACGCCCTGCGCATCCTGGGCGGCAACGGCTACACCCGCGAGTACCCCGTGGAGCGCTGGCACCGCGACGCCACGATCTTCACCATCTTCGAGGGCGCCAGCGAGATCCAGAAGCTCATCATCGGCCGCACCGTCACCGGCCTGCCCATCCGCTAGGAACCGGACGAAGGCAGGACAGCGGGGCCACGAAGGCCGGACGGCGAGGGGACGCTGTCCGGCCTTGTTTGTGCCCGCTTCCAGGCAGGAGAAGGGTGTCCTCGCCGTTGCTCGCGGGCCCAGGACTCATGGGCCTCGGGGCCCGAGCCTCAGATCTGTCCGTCCTTCCGCAGCGCGCCAAGCGCGCGCAGGAACGCGGTGGCTGCCTCCGGGGCGACGGAGTAGCGCCCGCCCTTCTCGGTGTAGACGGGAACGTGGCCGAAGGCATCAGAGTACTTGTCAGTGCGGACGATGTCCTCGATGACCGCCTCCGGATCTGACCGGAGCCAGGCCGCGGCCTCGTCGGGGGAGAGCTCGGCCCCGACGGATCGGCAGAACAGCTCAAGCGTGCTTGCGGCCCTGCTCTGGAGAGTCAGCAGGTAGAGCTCGACATGGGTGGGGTCGCTCTCCGGTGACCAGGTACGCGTCGGGTCGTTGGCAGGGTTCTCGGTGTCAGCCATGGTGTTCCCCCGGTGGGTGCGGGTTCGCGGGTACGGCCACAGTGGCATGATCCTGCTCGCGGGAAGCGGGACCGGCGCGCCCGTGGCCGTTCAGCCCGGGTGGACCTCCACCAGTCCCTGTGCGGTCTCCACGAACTTCTCCACCTGGCTCTTGAGCGCCACCGGGGTCAGCGCGGGCAGGTAGGGGCGGCGCGGGGCGACCGGGTCGACCACCAGGCGGGCCCGTTGCATCGGCCCCTTCCGCAGCCGTACGGCCGCCACTTCCTCCCACCGCCACACCCAGGCCATGTTCGGCGGCGTGGCCAGGGTGTTGAGCACGAACAGGCGCCGGTCGGTCAGCGCCACCAGCATGCCCGTGCCCTTGGGATGCGTGAACATCCCGGCGACGCGCTCCTCACCGGGCTCCAAGGTCGCCTCCAACCAGTCCAGCGAATACGCGTGCTGGGGGCCGGCCACCCACTTGGAGGGCGGGTTCACCCAGCTCACGGTCCTGTTCTCTCGAGTCACGGTGCTCCCAGATGGTTGAAGGGCCGATCAGGTCCGGGGGGCGCGCGCGGACTCGACGGCGGCGGCGAACCGTTCGGCGTCCGCGTGGCCCCGGTAGAACCGCAGGGTGTGGGTGGGCCCCGCCCAGCTGGTGTCGTGGGCTGTGACGGTGAGCTTGGCGCCGAATTCGAAGCGCTTCTTCGCCACCTCCACCTCCAGGATCTCCGACAGCTCCCAGCAGGACACCGCGTTGCCGGGGTGCTGGTTGAGGGCGCTGAAGAGCCGTTCACTGGTGAGCAGGTACAGGAAGGAGAGGCCCTCCTCCGTCTGCTCCTCCTCGTAGGCGGCTGCGACCAGGTACTCACCCTCGCGCAGCAGTTCCTGGATCCACTCCAGCTGGGGGCGGCAGACGGCGCGTGCGACGGGCCCGGCGGGGCCGATCCATGGGATCGAGGTCACGTGCTCTCCCGAGGGCAGGGGGCGGGCCGGGTTCGGGCGCCCGGGGTGCGGGTGGTGGTCATGTTAGCGACCCGCCGAGCCACCGTCCCCTCAGAGCCATGGAGCCGCCGACCGCCCAAGGTCTCTCCCTCGGCCGCGGCCATGGACCGATCCGGGAGCTGTGCCTACGCTGTGGGCGTCGTCCTCTGCGGGCGTCGTCCGCGGGCACCGCTTCCGGAGGAGAGCCTGCCGTGTCCTATCCCCTCCTGTTCATTGACATCGACGGCCCCCTCAACCCGTTCCGGGCCACCCCCTCGCAGCTGGAGGGCTACTCCGCCCACAGGATGCGGCCGCCGGGCTGGGAACGTCCGGCCCGTCCCCTGAGCGTGTGGCTCAACCCGGCGCACGGCGAGGAACTGCTTGCCCTGCCCTACGAGCTGGTGTGGGCGAGCACCTGGGAACACGCGGCCAACACGATGATCGGCCCGGTCCTGGGCCTGCCCGAGCTCCCGGTCGTCGAGATGCCGCGCCGACCGGCTCGCCACTGGGGACTGTTCTTCAAGACCCCGGCGATCGTCGACTACGCGGGCGGCCGCCCCTTCGCCTGGGTCGACGACGGCATCACCGGCCGGGACCGGTCGTGGGTGGACCGCAACCACCTCGGGGACGCGCTCCTGTGCCGGATCGATCCCGCGATCGGCCTGTGGGAAAAGGACTTCGACCTCTTGGCGGACTGGCCGCCCGCCGTGGCCGCCGTCGAGGAGTCCGAGTGACAGGGGAGGGGAAGCCGGGGCCGAGGCGTCGGCGGCGGCCGTACCGAGTACGCTCGATGCCACCCCGAACAGCTACGGTGAACCCTTGTGGCCTTCGAAAACACACAGCAGACCGCGCCGGCCGAGAACGGCGCCTCCGGGACCCCCGACACCTCCGGCGTCCCGGGTCTCTCCGGCGCCCGGAGCACGCACGCGCCCCGGGCCTCGGCAGCCCGTAGGGGCCGCAGCGTGCGCGGCCGCGACCCCAAACGGCGGCGGGCCATCCTGGACGCCGCGGACCGGGTGATCCAGCGTGACGGCCCCGACGTCTCCGTGTTGGTCATCGCCACCGAGGCGGGCATCAGCAAGCCCATCCTCTACCGGCACTTCGGTGACAAGGGCGGCCTCTACCGCGCCCTGGCCCAGCGCCACGTGGACCCGCTCATCGAGGCGATCCGCTCTGAGCTGTACCAGCACACCGAGTTCGAGGTGCGCGCCCGCGCCACGGTCGGCGCCTACCTGTCGATGATCTCCCAGAACCTCAACCTCTACCGGTTCCTCATGGACCGGGCCACATCCGAGGACGTTCGCACCCGCAGCGACCTGGGGCTGATGGTCCGCCGACTGGGAGAGGAACTCGCCGACCTGCTGCTGGCCGAGCGCCGGATCGAGGGCCGGGTGCGCGCGCAGATCGCCGCGCACGCCGTCGTGGGCATGGTCCAGGCGGCGGGGGAGTGGTGGCTCGAACACCCCGAGGTCAGTGAGGCGGAGATCATCGACGACCTCACCGCGTCCGTGGTCGGCGCCATCCGCGGCAGCGCGGCCTGACCGGGACCGAAAGCGCGGCCTGATCCGGACGATCCGGGCCGAATCGGGCTCTCGGCCTTGACCTGGAGTGCACTCCAGGTCGCATGCTTTCCGCATGACAGAGCATTACACCCCGGGCGAGGTAGCCGAACGCTTCGGCCTCACCCTGGACACGCTGCGCTACTACGAGAAGGCAGGGCTGCTCCGGCGGGTGGACCGCGGGCCCAACGGCCACCGCCGCTACCGTGCCGACGACGTCGGCCTGCTCCACTTGGTGCGCTGCCTGCGCGACACCGACATGCCCATAGCCCGCCTGCGCGACTTCGCAGAGCTGGTCCGCGACGGCGACCACACCATCCCCGCCCGCCTGGACGTGCTGCAGAGCCACCAGCGCCACCTCAACGCACGTATCGCCGAGCTGCGGGAACGGCAGGACGCCATCCAGCACAAGATCGACTACTACCTCGGGGTGCTCAGCGAGAACCCCGGACTCGCCGACACCCCGGACCCTGGCGCCGAGCCCGTAGACGGGACCGCCGCCACCACCGTCAAGGAGAGCCCCTGATGCGCTACACCACTGTCAACGGCCGCACCGTCAGCGCGCTCTGCCTAGGCGCCATGCAGTTCGGCAGCACGACCGACGCGGTCACCTCCACCGCCCTGCTCGACCGCTTCCTGGAGGCAGGCGGCACCTTCATCGACACCGCCGACTGCTACCAGTTCTGGGTCGAGGGCGGCCAGGGACACGAGAGCGAGACCTTCCTCGGGCAGTGGCGGCGTGAGCGAGGCGTCACCGACGAGATCGTTATCGCCACCAAGCTCGGCGCGCAGCCGACGGTCCCCGGAGCCGGTCTGGAGACCCAGGAGGGTCTTTCGGCGAAGGCCGTGGCGTTGGCGGCTGAACGCAGCCGAGAGCGCCTGGGCGTGGACACCCTGGACCTGCTGTACGCCCACCGGCAGGACCCGAAGACCCCCATCGAGGAGACCGTCGGGGCCTTCGCCGAGCTTGTCGCGGAGGGGGCGGTTCGGGAGACCGGCATCAGCAACCACCGCACCTGGCTGCTGGAGCGCGCCCGCGCCGCCGCCGAGGCCAACGGCCAGCCGCGCCCGCGCGTGCTGCAGTACCGCTACAGCTACCTCCAGCCCCGCCACGACGCGGCTCTGGAGTCCGCCGGCCACATGCATGTGACCCCCGAACTCCTCGACTTCGTTCAGGCGGAGGAGGCCGAGGGGCGTGAGCAGACCCTGGTGGCCTACACCCCCTTGCTGAACGGCTCCTACACCCGGCCGGACCGCCCGCTGGAGTACGCCTACGACCACCCGGGCACCGCCGCGCGCGTGGCCGTACTGGACGCGGTGGCCGGGGAGACCGGGGCCACCCGCAACCAGGTCGTCCTGGCCTGGCTGATGGACCACGAGCCCAGCGTCGTCCCCTTGGTGGGGGTCAGCTCCCTGGCCCAGCTGGACGAGGCCGTGGAAGCCACCGGCCTCACCCTCACCGCTGACCAGCACGCCCGGCTGACCGCAGCCCACTGACCAGTGGCCCCGCCCGATGAGCACCACCCCCTGACCACCGGTGCCACCCCGGTCCCGCCGTGCACCCGCGGAACCCACCATTCTTCGCAGGGCTCGCAAAAGCGTGTATAACTCCGCTTGCGCGGTTTCCTGACGCTTCCGGCGGATACCTTCCCTAGGGAAGCGTTCGGCCAGAAGGGCCGGGCATACCGGAGTTCCGCGAACCAGTGGGAGGGGCCACTTGCCCGAGAGCACACCGCCGTTGGAGACGGACTCCGGTGCCTACCACCAGATCCACTTCGCCTGGGCCGACCCCACCCTGCTCGGTCGCGTCGGCCCCGGTCCGGCTTCGACCTCCCTGCCGCAACGGGACCAGCCGGTCCTGCGCTCCTGGCGCGACCGCCTGCTCACCGCGCTCACCGCGGACTACCGCTCGGCTCTGCCCGACACCGATCCGGCCGACTACCCCGAGACCCTGTGGGCCCACCACTACCCGGACGGCCAGAGCGCACTGGTCTACCGGTGGCCCGGCGACGTCCGCGACGCCCACGCCTGGGCCATTGTCGGCCCCTCCCGAGGGCTGACCCTTCCTCGGATCCTGGCCCTGCACGAGAACCCCAACACGCGGCCGGCCGCGCGCAGACCCCCCGCACCCGGCTGGGCGGCCATGGGGGCCCTGCCAGCCCCCGAACCCTGGGAACGCACCGCCGCACCCGGCGCCGTCCGCACCCGGGACCGCCGCGCGGCCGAGACCCAGATCGATAACGAGCCCATCCTCGTCGGCGCCGTCGCCCGCGCGCTCGAGCACCCGGACCGGCCCATTCACATCGTCTTGGACCCCGACCGCGCCGACCTGTGGCAGGCGGTCCAACTGCGTTTCCTGTGGGGACTGCACCGGACGCTGTACGACGTGCTCACCCCGCGCACCTCCGTCGCCGCCGCCGGGTGGAAATGGTCCTTCTCCACCTACGATCCCGTCCTGGGCGTCGAGGAGGGCCCGCACCTGGCCTTCGGTCCGCCCACCGAACACACAACCGCCGGTTCACCCTTCCTGGACCGCACCCCGAGCGACCACCTCAAGGTCGCCGACGGCCTGGTCACCGTCTTGCGCGAGGAGGGCGGCGACGCGCTCGCCGACCATCTGCGCGACCGCGGAGTGCCGGAGGCCGTCACCTTCGTCGACCGCCGGGACCTGCTCCGCGACTGGTTCGACCCCAGCCCTCGGCCTTCTACGGCGCAATCCCCATGGGCAGGGGAACCTGGCGAGGAGGCGCTGACAGAAGGGGAACCGGCGGCAGAGGAAGAACCGGCGGAGGAAGGGCCTGCGGAGGAGGGCATCCCCGAACCCGAAGAGCTCCCGTCGGTGCGCACCCCGACGGCGGGACTCCTGGGCCAGGTGCCACTGCTCCAGGAACCCCCGCTGCCGAGACCTTCGGTACGGAGACCCCCGAAGGAGGAAGGCTTCGAGGCCGGGACGGCCTCCGCCCCCGCTTCCCCCGGACCCGACCCGGAACCCGATCGCAACCGCGACCCGGAACCCGAACCCGAGCGCTCCGCACACCGGGCCCTCTTCGACCCTCCGGAACCCGCTGAACCCGCTGAACCCCTAGAGTCCCCCGAACCACCAGAGTCCCTTGAGCCCCCGGACCCTCCCGAGACCGTCGGCTCCACAGAGCCCTCGGCACCCCCGGAACCACTCGACCCACCGCCCACCCCGCGCACCAACCACCCCAAGGCCCGCACCCCCGCCGACGCCCCGCCCCTGCCGGTCATCACCGCCGCGGAGGAGGCCGAGGAGGAGACCGACGCGGAGGGAGCCCCCGACTACGCGGCCGAGACCGTGCCCGGGGCCGACGAGGCATCCGGCGACCCCGACGACAACTGGCCGACCCAGTACGTCGACCTGCCCCTCTCCCGCTTGGAGCGGTGGCATGCCAGACGCGGCCCCGAGGGCGCCTACACCGACGTCATCGACGCCCGCGCCGCTGTCCGGGCCGAACGCGCCGAGCTGCAACGGGTGCGCGAGGAACGCGACCACTACCACGCTGAGGTCCAGGAACTACGTAGGGAGATCGCGCGCTTGGACCAGTCCTGGATCGACACCGAACCCGGCTACGACACCCCCAAGAAGTCCCGCCGCTGGCCCCTCGTGCTCCTCGTCCTGGTCCTGATCGCGGGCGCCCTCGTCCTGGGCCTGGAGATCGGCTCCCGTACCGGCAGGGACACCCTCGACATCCTCGGTGCCGTGTGGAGCGGCCTCACCGGCGGGTGGTGGCCGCTGTGACGCTCGCCCTACAGGTGCGTGGCGCGGCCGAACGAGCACTCCGGACCCGACCGCGCTCTTAGGGCGTGTTCGGCGGACACATACCCTGCTGCGCGTCGCCCCAGCGGCACTGTCACCGCGCATCTCTCAGTCGACAGCCAAACCCGGGCGGGCCCCCGCTGTGCGATGCTGCCGAGCTTGCGAGGAAGCGCACAGTAGGGGAACTCCTTCTTCGGCCTTGTGCCAGCACCACTGGACACTCCCACCCGTCACCCGCCACCACCCTCAACGGACACCTACGGCGCAGCACCCCCGATCGTCACCCGCCACCACCCTCAACGGACACCTACGGCGCAGCACCCCCGATCGTCACCCGCCACCACCCTCAACGGACGCCTACGGCGCAGCACCCCCGATCGTCGCCCGCCACCACCCTCAACGGACACCTACGGCGCGGCACCTTCTCGACGGGCAGCATCCACCGAACACGCCCTAACCTGGAAGGATGACCGACACATCCCCGCGCCCCTCCGCTGTTCCGCAGCCGCTCTGGGAAGCAGCCCACGGCCTGGACCTGCCCAAGAAGCACCTGAAGGACCTGGAGTCCTTCCCCAGGGAAGCGGGCGAGATCCTCCTCGACGCGGTGGATGCCCTGCGCCAGCGCGCGCCGGGCAGTGCGCGGACGCTCGCCGAGGCGCTGCGGGAGCACGCGCCGCATCCCGGGCACCGCCAGTTCGCCACCCACCAGCTGTCCGGGCTGCTCCGCGCCGAGGGAAGGGCGGGGGAGGCGGACCGGCTGCTGGACGAGCTCATGGGCCCCGGGCTCGACCGGGGTGTGGCCCTGCTCCTCGCCGAGGACCTCGCCGACCGCGGCGCGTACGACAGGGCTCTGCACTGCTACAACGCCGTCTGCCGCGGTATCCTCGCCGAACCACCGGAGACCGTCGCCGAGCTCAACCGGCTCGGTCTGATGCCGCTGACCGGCCGAGCCCGCATGCGCGAGCTCCTCGGTATGAGCCCCGACGCGCACGACCTCGCGGCCCGTTCCGCCGACGCCTACCTGCCGCTGGCGGAGAGCCTCGCCGACCTGGAGAACGGTGGGCCCGCGCCCCAGCCGTTCCCCGGCGGACAGCAGGCTCCCAAACCGGAAGCCCCGCCCGTTGCGCGGACGCCCGGCCGCAACGAGCCCTGCTCCTGTGGTTCGGAGCGCAAGTACAAGAAGTGCTGTGGCTCCCCGCTGGCCCGCTGAACCGCCACCCCTGTACCCACGGCCCCACTCGCCACCGGACCCGCGCGCCCGTTGAACCCACACGCCCGGTAACCCGCCGAACACGGGCGAGCGGCCCCTCGCGACGGCAGCTCCCCCGCGCACCCCGAGCAGACAGCCTCCACCGCAGCGCACGGGGCGATTCGTGGTGCCTGCCGACAGGTGAATCCGGCATTTTTCTCGGGAACCGATGAGAAGTCCATCGCATCGAAGCAAACAAGAAGGGATGAAAATACAACGCATATAGCCTGTTGGAAAACACTATGTTGGGTTGCGTTGATCCCCGTCGAAACCGAGTGGGAGACATGCACAGCACCGAAGAACACACACCGCGCACTTCCCCCCTGCGGGTGATGGCCCTGGCGGGTGCGCTCGCCCTCCTCACCGCCGGGTGCGGGGTGCTCTCCGACAACAGTGCCGAGGACACCGAGACCGACGACCCCGCGGAAGAGTCCGCGGAGGAGGACGGCGGAGGCGGCGACGCCGTCGAACTGCCCGTCAGTACCACTGTCAGCGCCAACGACGACGAGGAGCTCGAGGTCGAGGTGCGCGCCCTCGAACGCATCGGCGACGGAGTTCTGCGCCTGACGCTGGGCATCGGCAACAACTCCACCGACGACATCCGGAACCTGCACTCCATGCAGGACCGCGACCACGCCGACGGTGTCCTGTCCGGTGTCCGACTGCTGGACACTGAAGCGCACAAGGACCACCTGGCCTTCACCACCAGCGACCACGAGACCTGCTACTGCGGCGGGCTGGACGACGGTATCGACGCCGGTGCCATGGAGGAGGGCTGGGTCACCTTCCCCGAGCCGCCCGAAGGCGCCGAGAGCATGACCGTGCTCACCCCCGTATCCCCGCCCTTCCACGGCATCCCCGTCACCGACGGCGAGGACCACGACCACCCCGACCTGGCCGACCCCCTCACCCTCGACCTCGTAGAGCGGACGGAGGAGCTGGCCGGCGGCTCCGGCGACGACGATGACGACGCGGACGAGGACGCCGACAACGGCGACGCCGACGGGGGATCAGCCGGAGGCTTGGAGCGCAACGAGACCGACGACGAGATCAGCTACGACATCTCCTCCGACGTCCTGTTCGCCACCGACAGCGCCAACCTCAACGACGACGCCGAGGAGACCCTCGAAGCGGTCGCCGACGATATCGACGACGCCGGTATCGAAACCGTGCGCATCGACGGGCACACCGACAACACCGGCAACGACGAGGTCAACGACCCCCTCTCCGAGGACCGGGCCGCAGCGGTCGAGGACCTCCTTACCGAGCTCGTGGACGGCGGCGGCGTCGACTACGAGGCCGAGGGGCACGGATCCGCCGACCCCGTCGCCGACAACGACTCCGAGGACGGACGCGAGCAGAACCGCCGCGTCACCATCACCCTGGAAAAGTAAGGACACCGCCACCATGAGCACGCAGCACAACAGCAGCGCCGCCCGGTGGACCGGCCTGCTCTCCCTCGGCGCCGTCTCCGCCCTGGTCCTGGCCCCCGTCCAGGCCTCCGCCGCCCCGGCCGAACTGGAGACGATCGCCGGAGCGCAGGGCATCGGAGAAGACACGCTCGACGCCTCCGTCGAGGTCAACGAGGTCTCCAGGGACTCCACCAGTGAGTTCGTAACCCTCGTCTACACCATCGAGTACCAGGGGAGCGATGACCTCTACCTGGGCAACGTCACCGACAACCGTGACTACGGGCGGCACGCCCAAGCGGGCACCGCCCTGGCCGACAGCACCGGGCAGGAGCGCTACTACCCGCTGGCCAACGAGGACGAGAAGTGCCTGTGCACCATCCGCTCGGGGAGCAGCATCATCGACCGGCTGGGCCCCGACGAGAGCGTGACCTACTGGGCGATGTACATGGTCCCCGAAGACGTGGACGCCGTGGACGTGGAGGTCCCCGAGTTCGGCGAGCTCGCTGACCTGTCGCTGGACTGACCATCCGCCGCTGATCGGCGAACACCGGCGCGCACCCGAGCCCGTCCGGGATCCGTGCGGGCGGGCTCGGTCCGGACGGACGAAGTGGCCGCGGCCACCGGATCACCTGCCGGGATGGTGACGGTTCGCCGTCCTCCTCCACCGGGGTGAGCCGAGCGGCGTGGAACAGCCGGACGCGGTCGCGTTCGCGTCCGGTCGATACCCGGTAGGCCACCGTCACCCGCGACCGGCCCAGCTTGGTGACCACCCCCGTGTACCGGTTCCGCCCCTTCCGGAACGCCACTCGTTGGCCCACGCGCATGCCCTTCACCAGCTCCCGTGATGCGGCCACCATCGCGCGGTGCTCCGCCCGACGGCGCTCCATCTCGGCCGACCACTGCTTGCGGCCCTCCTCCGATGCTGCCTCCAGTGCGGCGCGGCGGTCGATCTGGCGCTGGCACTCCTGGGCCAGCCATGGGAAGCGCCGCCCGATCGCCTCGCAGGCGGCCCGGTGCCGTGCCCTGCTCGGGTTCAGGTCGTAGTCGGTGCACTCGTGGCGCAGGTAGTTGACGGTCAGCCGCTCCGGCGGGGTCTGGGAGCTGTCCGTCTCGCGCTCGGCATCCAGCCACAGGGCGTGCTCGCGCCCGAGGCGTTCCAGCCGGTCGGGGGTGGGGCCGAAGGGAAAGAACGTGGTGATCATCGCCGCTCACAGGGGGTGGGGACGTGGCCGCGATTCCATAGTGGGCCACTTCCGCGAATCCTGCCTGAGGCCTGTGGACAACCCCGCTCGCGCCGGACAACCGCGGCAACGAGCGGGCGGGCCCGGCCGGTCAGCCGATAGGTGCGTCGATCCGCACGCGGCCGCTCTCACCCTCGGACAGGAACAGGGACAGCCGCTCAGCCTGCTCGCCGACCTCCGCCCGGTCGTCCCCGGTCAGGGCGCGCAACGGGGTGACGGCCACGGCGCCGTCCTCGGGCCGCCAGGTCGCGGCGACGCGGCCGTCCACCAGCACCACGCGTTCACCGGCGACCGACAGACCCCGGTGCTCGTCGTCGATGATCCGGCTCCGGTGGTGGTAGCCGAGGACCGCGTTGTCGAACGCGGGCAGGAACCGGACCGGGGCCTCGGTTCCCGGGTCTGGGCGCTGGGCGTCGGGCAGGTCCAGCAGCTCCCGGCCGCGCTGGTCGCGGAAGGAGACCAGTTCGTCCCGCATGGCCGCCACCGCCGCGGGCAGCCCGGCCAGCCCGCACCAGGAGCGCAGGTCGGTGGAGGTCGCCGGACCGTACGCGGCGAGGTAGCGCCGCACCAGGGCCCGGCCCACCGGGTCGGAGCCCTCCGGCGCGGGCGGGTCGATCTCATGGCCGAGCCAGGAGGAGATCAGCACGTTGCGCACCCCGCCCTTGGCCCGCCACAGGCCGCGCGGCGGCGCTTGCACGACGGGGAGCAGCGCCGAGACCAGCATCTCGCCCAGGGGCCGCTTTCCCGGTGCGGGCCAGCGGTCGGCCACCGCCGCGACGAGTTCGGCCATGGTGCGCGGTGCACCGTCGGACATCACGGCCCGGCCCGCCTCGGCGAGCTCCGCCAGGTCGACCTCCCGGAGTTCGTTCCGGTACACGCCCATGACCTTCTGCCGCAGCATGGCGTCGAATCGGGACCGCCAGGCGAGGGCGTCCTCGGACGTGACCAGGTGGACGGTGCGCCGCATGAGGTGGACCCGCACCACCCGGCGCTCGGTCAGCAGTTCCGACAGCTCCGCCGGGGCGAAGGAGCCCAGCCGCGACCAGAGCCCGACGAACGGCTCCTGCGGCTCCTGTGCCTGGAGCCCGCCGAGGTGGGCCACGGTGTCCAGGGCCGATGCGCCGGTCGGGGCGAGCAGCGCCTGCCGGGCCAGGGTGGCGCGGTTGAGCGCCCGGTCGTCCAGAACGGGCGTGGTCCTGCTGGTCATCGTCTGTGCCCCTGTTCCATGCGTGTCCAGGAGAACCATCGCAGAAGTGGAGGACAGTCCGTGTCCGCCACATCTGCCGTCGGCCCCCGCACCCCCGCACCCCCACTTCCGCGCGGGGATCGGCGGCCGCCGTGCGGAACAGAGGTTCGGGGCACGCGGCGCGGCACTTGGTCAGCTCCGGCTGCGCGCCTTGTGCGCCGCCCGGCGGGCCTCCTTCGCGACCTTCTTGTCCGGGTGCAGTCGGCCCAGCGCCTCCAACACGGGTACCGTGCCCGGGTGGTCGACCTTCCACAGGCGGTTGGTGTCCGCCAGTAGGAGCTCTCCGATCGGCCCCAGACCCTCGTTCGTGTTGAGCTTGAGCAGGAACGCGAGCAGTTCTTCACCCTGTTCCAGCGGCCCCGACGCCATGTCGATGGCCAACCAGGCGCCGTACTCGGTCTTCAGCCGCTGCTTCTCTTCTTTCGGAACCGAATCCGAAGAAAGCAGCGCACCGGCGGCCAGAGCGGCCGGCTCGGGCCGGTCCGAACCCAGCAGATCCCGCAGCTCCGGCAGGGCGGGTGCGCCCAGCGAGTCCAACACCCCCGCCGCATAGGCCCGGCGGAGCGCGCCCTCCGCGGTGGCTTCCGACGCGGCTTCGGTGACCTCGCGGATCACGTCGCCCACGGAGCGTCCGGCCGTCCACGCCGCGATCTCGTCCAGGTGGGACGCCGGAGGGGTCAGCGACAGCGCGTCGAGGAACTCGGCGGCACCGGCGTCGGCCGACTCACCGACCAGCGGGGCCGGGATCCCCGACTTGAGCAGCACCTCCCGCGTGCCGTACCGCCCCAGGGGTGTGAGCACGGCCGCGCAATCGATCCGGGCGTGCGGGCTCGGTTCGGCGGGGTCCGCGATCAGCAACGGGAACCTGCCGTGCTGGTACCGCACGGAGACCTCGTCGGGGGTGTGGTCCACCAGCCGGACGCCGCCGAACGAAGCCAGGACGAACAGCGCCGCGTACAGGTTGCCGACCAATATGTCCTTGAGTTGCTCGACCGTGATGCCGGCGGAGAATCCGGCTTCCTCCAACTCGCTGAGCGGCTCTTCGACCAGCGAGTGGAGGGGGAGCTCGGTGTCGTCGGGGGCGTCGTAGAGGTCCATCAGCGCACGGACGGCGAAGTCGGTCACCTGCGGATCGAGCGTGTGCGCCTCCTTGCCCAGTGGTTCGCCGTCGAGGGCGTTATCGAAGAGCTGGGCCCACATGCCGAGGATCTGCTCGTCGGGCAGCCCTTTGAGGACCCCGTCCGCCCCGCGTGCCCGCTTGCCCAGGGTCTCGATCAAGCGCAGGTCGAGGGCGACCTCCCACAGTTCCGGGAAGCCGGGAAGATCCCGGGCCGAGCGGAGCCGTCGCAGCTTCTCGTCCCAGGCCGCGGCCTCCTCCGCGGCGGCGGGCCGCAGCAGTCCGAGCTCGGTGACGGCGGCGCGCACGTCCGCGGGTTTGGGGACACCGCTGCCGGTCAGTTCCCTGCCGGACCCGAACCACCGGGCCAGCGCCAGCAGTCCGCGCAGCGGTTCGGTCTCCGCGGCCGTGCGGGCCAGTTCCTCTTCGGGTGCCAGTGACACCGGACGCATGGGCAGCGGGGTCTCCTCGGGCAGGAGCTCCGGGTCGGCCTGAGGCAGCTCCCCCTTCTCCAGAGCCTCGAACATCGCCCGCACATCGGCCCGGAGCTCGTCGAGGTCCAGGTCGTCTGGTTCGACCAGCTCCACCCAGGCACGCTCTGCGTCGGTGTCCCCGCCGAAGTACACGCCGTCGATCTTCTCGGGGTGGTCGCGCAGGTGGCGCAGGTGCTCGAAACCCCCGACGCCGCCGCAGTCCTCGGGCGGCCCGGCCCCGGCAGCGTCCAGCAGCCGGGGGTAGAAGGTGTCGGGCTCGGCCTCGACGGTCGCCTCCACGGTGATGAGGAGTAGCCAGTCGTCGCCGAAATCGTAGGTGTAGGTGCCCTTGGAGCCCTTGCGGCTCAGCACGTCGCCCACCCGGTACTCGTACTCGTCGAGATCGCCGTGGTCGAACCCGGGGCCTTCGCTGCTGTACCGGCGCCGGCCGAACTCGAAGGAGTGCAGGTGGAAGTTCTCCCAGTCCATCACGGCCTGGATGAGCATGTGCAGGTGGACCAGCGGCATGGCCGCCGGCACTTCGACCCGCCGCCAGACCGAAGGGTGGGTGCCGTCCAGTTCGATCAGGAGCCGGTAGACCCGGTTCTCCGGTTTCCGCTGCGCCATCGTCGCTTCCCGTCCCGCTGCTGTGCTCCGCCGCCGTGTTGTGTGTTCTCCTTCCTACCGGCTGTGGCGGTCCTTGGCACCCTTTTCCGCCGCAGAAGACACCGCCTCCCGATGCGGGCAGCCCTGGTTCGTGTGCTCGTACCATGACCCGACGGCAGGGACACCGATACGGCCGAACCGGCACCGCCGGTCCCCACCGTGGGCGATACTGGACGCGATGTCTCCGCTCCCCCACCACCAGCCCGGTGACCCCTCGAGCCAGGACTCGCGCGAGGGCCCGTACAGCACCTTCGCCCACCTCAACGCGCCCAACTCCGAGCTCTACCGTGCCGTGATGACGGTGTTCGTCGGCGCCAAGGAACGCTTCCAGGTGCACCTGCGCCCCGAGGAGGTCCACACCGGCCTGCCCGAGGAACTCCGTCCGGCCACCGCCGACCCCGTCGCCGAGGCGCTCGTCAAGCTCGCGGGCTGGGGCAACCTCCGTCAGGACCCGGACACCGAACGGGTCACCGCGGTGGAGGACTTCTACCGGCGACGCCACATCTACCAGCTCACCCGGGAGGGCGAAGCCGCCGAACGGGCTCTGACCGCCTACGACGAGGCGCTGGGCCAGCGCGGCGCCCTCCAGACCGTGGCCCTGGCCGATATCGCCACCCACCTGCGGGCCCTGCTCGAACTGGCCGGCAAGCCCGATCCCGACCCGGCCAAGACCCACGCGGCGCTGCTCATGCTGGTCGACCGGTTCACCGGCCTCGCCGACAACGCCCGCGCGTTCATGGGCTCGCTCCAGCGCACCATCGACCTGCACGACGCCGACGTCGACGCGTTCCTGGCCTACAAGGACCGCCTGATCTCCTACCTGGAGCGGTTCATCGCCGACCTCATCACCCGGGGCGCCGAGATCGCCCACGTGCTCGGCGAACTCGACCGGGACGGCACCGGCACCGGCCCGGTCGGACGCCTGCTGCGCACCGCTGCCGCGCGGGAGGCCGCCGACGCCGCCCCCGGCAGCCAGGAGAGCAACAGCCAGGTAGCCGACAGCCGGGGCACCGGTGGCCGGGAAGCCGATGGTGCGTCGGCCCAGGCGCCCGCCGAGGACTCCCCGCAACTCCAGGAGGCCCTGGAGGCCTGGCGGCGCCGCTGGGAAGGCCTGCGCTCCTGGTTCGTCTCCGAACCCGACCGGCCCGCCCAATCCCAGCGGCTGCGCGTCAGCGCCCGCAGCGCCATCCCCCAGCTGCTGCGGGTGGTGTCGGTGATCAACGAACGGCGCACCGGCCGCTCCGACCGCTCGGCCGACTTCCGCGCCCTCGCCCGCTGGTTCGCCGAGGCCCCCGACGACGATTCCCGACACCGGCTGTGGCGCACCGCGTTCGGGCTCCACGCCTCCCGCCACCTGACCGTGGACGCCGCCACCCTGGACGCCCGCGACCGGGAGCCGGTCCCGCCGCACACCCCCTGGTCCGAAGCCGACCCGCTCACCATCAGTCCCCGCCTGCGCCGCACCGGCAGTTACGAGAGGCGCGGCCGCGCCCGCAAGGTCGTCGACCGCAGCGAGGAACGCCGCTACCTGGCCGAACTCGCCCGCAAACAGGCGCGGGAGATCGCCGCGGCTCGGGCCCGGCTGGCGACCGACGGCACCGTGCGCCTTTCCGAGCTGGGTGAACTCGACCCCGTCGCCTTCGGCCTGTTCCTGCAACTGCTCGGCGACGCGTTGGCCCGGTGGGGGCACGACACCAGGGAAACCTTCGCGACCAGCAACGACGGAACCATGGAGATCCACCTGAGCACCCTCACCGACGGTGAGGCGGCGGGGAAGGCCACCATCCGCACCCCGGGCGGCACGTTCACCGGCCCCGACCACCTGGTGCGCATCATCGACGTGACCGGAGGGCAGGACCGTGGCCGCTAGCGCCTCGCACGACCTCGACCGGGCCCGGCTGCACCGCGCCGCCCGGGCTCTGCTGCGCCGCCCGCTCCTGCGCGTCAGGGGAGACGACGCCGACTTCCGGCTGGTGCGCGAGCACGCCGCCCAGCTGCGGGCATGGTTCGACCGCAATACCGGGTGGGCCCTGCACGTGGACGCCGAGACGGTGCGCCTGCGCAAGGTCCCCGGCGACCCGCACGACCCCACCCACCCGGCCCGGGAGCAGGGCCGGGGCCGCCTGGCCTTCGACCGGCGGCGCTACGTCCTGCTGTGCCTGTCCCTGGCCGTCCTGGAGCGCGCCGAGGCACAGATCGCCCTCGGCCGCCTGTCGGAGCAGGTCATCCTGGAGGCGGCCGCCCCCGAGTTCGACTTCGCCTTCACCCTCGCCACCCGCGACGAGCGCATGGACCTGGTGGCCGTGGTCCGCCTGCTGCTGGACCTGGGCGTGCTCGCCCGCGTCGCCGGAGACGAGGACGCCTTCGTGCGCTCCTCCGGCGACGTCCTCTACGACGTCGACCGCCGGGTCCTGGCCGGGATGCTGGCCGGGGCGCGGGGACCCTCCACCGTCGCCGACACCGACCCGCAGGAGCGGCTGCGCGCCCTGGCCGAGGACTCGGTGGCCCACCACCTGGACAGCGACGATTTGCGCAACATGGCGATCCGCCATCGCCTCACCCGCCGCCTGCTCGACGACCCCGTGCTGTACTTCGACACGCTCACCGACGCCGAGCACGCCTACCTCACCAGTCAGCGTGCCGCCCTCACCCGCAGGATCACCGAACTCACCGGGCTGGTCCCCGAGGTGCGCGCCGAGGGTATCGCCATGGTCGACCCCGATGACGACCTCACCGACGTGCGGATGCCCGAACAGGGCACGCAAGGGCACGCCACCCTGCTGCTGGCCGAACACCTGGCCGCCGCCCAAGGGCCGGTCACCGTCGAGGCGCTGTGCGACCGGGTGCGCGCACTCGCCGTCGAACACGCCTCCTACTGGTCGAAATCCGCCCGAGCCCCCGGCAACGAACCCGAACTGGTTGCCCGGGCCCTGGAACGGCTCCGCGCCCTGGGCCTGGCCGCGAACACCACCGTCGACGGCCGCGCCGCCGTCGTAGGACGCCCCGCCCTGGCCCGCTACGCCGTGGCCGAACCCGTCGTCACCGCACCCAAGGGAGGCACCCCGTGACCGCACCGCTGCCCGCAGCCGCACGGCTGCCCCAGCCCGGACGCGAACGCTGGCAGCCCCTCCGGGTGGGATTGATCGACCTGTTCTACTACGAGGACGAGCAGTTCTGGTTCCGCGACGGGCGACTCCTGATGCGCGGCAACAACGGCACCGGCAAGTCCAAGGTGCTCGCCCTGACCCTGCCCTTCCTCCTGGACGGCGAACTGTCCGCGCACCGGGTCGAACCCGACGGCGACCCCAAGAAACGGATGGAGTGGAACCTCCTCCTGGGCGGCGACCACCCGCACGGCGAGCGCCTCGGCTACACCTGGATCGAGTTCGGCCGCCGCACCGCCAACGGCGGCACCGAGTTCCGCACCCTGGGCTGCGGCCTCAAGGCCGTCACCGGACGCGGTATCGCCCGCCACTGGTACTTCACCACCACACAGCGCATCGGCGACCCGGACGGTCTCAGCCTGCTCGACGCCACCCGCACCGCCCTGTCCCGGGACCGCCTCGCCGACGCCGTCGAAGGCCACGGCATGGTCTACGACCGCGCCCGCGACTACCGCAGGGCCGTGGACGAGGCCCTGTTCGGGCTGGGGGAGCAGCGCTACGGGGCCCTCGTGGACCTCCTCGTGCAGCTGCGCCAACCCCAACTGTCCAAGCGACCCAGCGAGGCCGCCCTCTCCAAGGCGCTCACCGAGTCCCTGCCGCCGGTGGACCAGGCCATCATCGCCGATGTCGCCGAGGCCTACCGCGAACTCGAGGACGACGAAACCGAGCTCAACGCCATGGCCGAAGCCGAACGCGCCGCGTCCGCCTTCCTCGGCCACTACCGCGACTACGCCCGCGTCGCGGCCCGAAGGGCGGCCCGCCCGCCCCGGACCGAACACTCCCGCTACGAAAAGCTCACCTCCGACCGCAACGAGGCCGAAACCGCCCGCACCACGGCCGAGACCGAACTGGCCAGCGTCGACACCCGCACCGCCGAACTCGACGAACGGGTGGCCCGGCTGCGCGGACAGGACCAGACCCTGCGCCGCAGCCCGGAAATGGACAGCGCCCGCGACCTGGACCGCGCCCGCGTCGAGGCCCACCAAGCCGCAGACCGCGCCGAGCAGTCCTCGGGTGACGCCGCGCGGGCCGGACAGGACGCCGCCCGCGCCGAGCACCGCGGCGCCCAAGCCCGAGAACGGCTCGACCGGGCCACCGAGGCGTTGGAGGCCGCCCACCTCCGCGCCGCCCGCGCGGCGGCCCAGGCGGGCCTCGAGGCTGGCCACCGCGACACCGTCGACGCACCTCTCAGCACCCTCTCCGCAGGAGAGTCCGCGCACGCCGCACAGATCAGCCCGGTTCTCGCCGCCGCGGAACGGGGAGCTGAAGCGCTCGCGGAACGCCGCACCCGCGCCCTCGACCACACCGCCTCCCTCCTCACCGCCGCCGAGAACGCGGCGGCGGCGCACCGCACCGCCCTGCAACGGCTGGAGGAGACCGAGGGCGAACTCAACGAACTGGCCGACCGCAAGGCCGAGTCCGAACAGCACCTGACCGCGACCGCCGACGCCCACGTCCGCGCCGTCCGCGACCACCTCAGCAGCTGCTCCGAACTGCGCCCCGAAGACCTCGAAGGCACCCTCGACCAGGTCGAGGCCTGGGCCGGCGCCCTGGACGGACCCGATCCGGCCCGGGGCCGCGCCCAGGAAGCCGCCCAACTCGTCGAAGCCGGCCTGGCCTCCCGCGAAGCCGAACTCGACCTGACCCGTACCGCCCTGCGAGACGAACGCACCGGACTGCAGGAAGAACAGAGCCAGCTCGTCGCCGGCGGCCCCGCCGCACCGCCCGCACCCCACACGCGCACCGCCGACCGCGCCCCCGGGCGCCCCGGCGCGCCCCTGTGGAAACTCGTCGACTTCGCCGACCACCTCGACGAAGGCGAGCGGGCGCTGCTGGAGGCGGCCCTGGAGGCTTCCGGCCTGCTCGACGCCTGGGTCGGCCCCGACGGCGCCCTCACCGACCCCGACACCCACGACGTGTACGCGGTCAGCCACACCCCGGCCGCCGGGGACCACCTGGGCACCCTCCTGCACCCGGCGGTCGATCCCCGGGACCCCGACGCCAGCGCGGTCAACCCCGACACCCTGCACGACCTCCTCGCCGGAATCGGGGTGGGCCCCGACTCCGCGGCCGCCACCCGGGTCGGCACCGACGGCTCCTTCCACGTCGGAGCCCTGCGCGGCACCTGGGCCAAGGACACCGCCCGCTACCTCGGCGAGGGCGCCCGCGAACAGGCGCGCCGGGACCGCCTGGCCCGCATCGAAGAGGAACTCGGCGCGATCGCGCACCGGATCCAGGCGACCGTACACGCACTCGACACCCTGGGGCAGCGGCGCCGCACCCTGCGCGCCGAACTGGCCGCGCTGCCCGACGACACCGCCCTGCGCGCCGCCCACGCCGCCGTCGCCGACGCCGTGCGCGCGAAGGTCGCCCTCACCCGCCGCCGCGACGAACGCGCGGCCCGCACCGAACAGACCCACCGCGACCGCCAAGGGGCCGAACGCGAACTCGCCGACACCGCGGCGGAACTGGGCACCCCCGCCGACCCCGACGCCCTGAACGGGCACCGCGAAGCCCTCTCCGCCTACCGGGTCGCCCTGGCCGGGCTGTGGCCCGCGGCCCGCACCCGCTCAGAAGCGCAACACGCCCTGTCCGACGAGCGGGCCGAGGCCGAACGCAGCCGCGCAGTCGCCGCCGACCTCTCCGAACGGGCCGAACAGGCCCGGTTGGAGGCCAGCGCCGCCGACCAGCGCCACACCACGCTCCGCGACACCGTCGGCACGGCCGTCGCCGAACTCAACCGCCTGCTCGCGCAGGTGGCAACGGACCTGGAATCCTGCCGCACCGAGGAGCGGGCCCTCGCCGCCGCCCGCGCCGAAGCCCTGGACCGGCGCGGCCGCGCCGCCGGGCTCCTCGAGCGCCTGGACGAGGACATCGAGGACAGCCTGAAGGCCCGCGCCGACGCGGTCGAGGGGCTACGGGCCTTCTGCGCCACCGGCCTGCTGGACGTGGCCCTACCGGACCTGGAGGCCCCCGATCCAGGCCAGCCGTGGGCAGCGGGACCGGCCGTGCGGCTGGCCCGGGCCGTGGAGCGTGAACTCGACGGCACCGACGACGCCGAGCAGGTCTGGGACCGGTTGCAGAAGAACCTGTCCCAGCAGTTCAAGAACCTCCAGGACGCCCTGTCCCGGCACGGGCACAGCGCCTCCTCTTGGCCCGTGTCCGGGGTCATCATCGTCCGCGTCACCTTCCAAGGGCGCGAACAGCCCGTGCCCGAACTCGCCGAAGCGCTGGCGTCCGAGGTCGCGGCCCGCCGCGAACTGCTGTCGGCCCGCGAACGCGAGGTCCTGGAGAACCACCTGCTCACCGAAGTCGCCGGAACCCTGCAGGACCTCATCGGCACCGCCGAACGGCAGGTGCTGCGCATGAACGGCGAACTCGAGGAGCGGCCCACCAGCACCGGGATGCGGCTGCGCCTGTCCTGGCGGCTGAGCGGGGACGCCCCCGAAGGCGTGGCCACCGCACGCGACCGCCTCCTGCGCCAGAGCGCCGACGCCTGGTCGCCCCAGGACCGGGCCGCGGTCGGGGACTTCCTGCAGCGCCTCATCGAACAGGAACGCGCCAAGGACCCGACCGGATCCTGGTTCGACCGGCTCACCCGGGCGCTGGACTACCGTTCCTGGCACCACTTCGCCGTCGAGCGCCACCAGCACGGCAAGTGGAACAGCGCCACCGGACCGGCCTCCGGCGGCGAACGGGTGCTGTCGGTGTCGGTGCCCCTGTTCGCGGCGGCCTCCTCCTACTACGCGACGGCGGCCAATCCGCACGTGCCCAGGCTCATCACGCTCGACGAGGCGTTCGCCGGGGTGGACGACGACTCCCGGGCCAAATGCCTGGGGCTGCTGCGCGCCTTCGACCTCGACGTGGCCATGACCAGTGAACGCGAGTGGGGCTGCTACCCGCAGGTGCCGGGGCTGGCCATCGCGCAGCTCTCCCGGGTGGACGGGGTCCCCTCGGTCCTGGTCACCCGGTGGGAGTGGGACGGCCGTGAACGCTTCCTGGCCGTCGACCCGGGCGGGGCCGACGACTCGGCGGTGCCCGAACCGGACCACTCCGGAGTCGGCGCTGGGTCGGACACCGATGCGGGGGCGGGAGAACAGGAGGGCCTGTGGGACTGAGGGATTCTGACGCTGACCCGGGCCCGGACTCGCACCGTCTGAAGCGGCTGCTCGGCACACCCGAGACCGCCCGGCTCCTGGCCCGGCTCCGCCGCCGGATGGCGGACGGCGCACCCCTGACCGGAGCTCTCACCCTCAGCGGCGTGGGGGAGGGTGAACGCGCGGCAGTGGAGTCCCTGCTCGGCCGCCGCCCCGGAACGGGCAGCTCCCTGCGTGTGCCCCTGGACGCCCTGGACGCGGTGCTGCGCTCCAGCGGCGCCAGCCCCGGCGGGCTGGCGGCCGCCGTCATCCACCTGACCGGTCCGGTTCGGCCCCGCGCGGATGTGGCCGAGGAGCGCCAGCGCGCCTGGAACGCTGCGTTCGCACCCCTGGAACGGGCCTGTGCACGCGAGGCAGTCCTGGCGGCATGGTGCGCCGGGGTGCGCGCCGACGGCCGGGTGCGCCGCCTGGAACCCGACCCTGTGGCCGCCGCTGACCTGCTGGAAACCGTGGCCGCCGCCGTGTCCGCGCTGCCGGCTGACGGGGTGGCCCTGACCGAATTCTCCGCCCGGGTGCTGGGCGACTCCCACGCCCTGGACGACGACCGGCCCGCGTCCGGCCTGGTCCTGGGTGCGGCCCGGGCCCTGTTCGGCGAACCCGAAGGCAGCGGGGCCGCCTGGCGCCGACGCGTGTGGGCGAGCGCGGGGGTGCTCAAGGACGAGCTTTCGTCCACGGTGCTCACCCTCAACCTGCCCGGTGAAGACGCCACCGCCACCGGGCGGGCCCTGACCGCCCTGGGCGGGGCGGGCCAGCCCGCCGTGCTCACTCTGCGCCAGTTGGTGCGGGACCGCCCGAGGCCGGACTGGTCCGGGGTGACCGTCTCGGTGTGTGAGAACCCGACTGTCCTCGCTGCCGCGGCGGACCGCCTAGGCGCCGACTGTGCCCCGTTGGTGTGCCTGCAGGGGCAGCCGAGCGCGGCGGCGCTGACACTGCTGCGTCAGGCCGCCAGCGGTGGTGCGCGTGTGCGCCTGCACGCCGACTTCGACTGGGGCGGGGTGCGGATCGCCTCGCGCGTGGCCGCGCAGGTGGGATGGACGCCGTGGCGGTTCGGGGCCGCCGACTACACGGCGGCGGACTCGGAGGCGGGGCCCGCGCTCACCGGCAGGCCGTCCCCGACCGAGTGGGATCCGGCGCTGGCCGAGGCGATGGCCGAGCGCGGCCGCCGGGTGGAGGAAGAGGCGGTGCTCGGGGACCTGCTCACCGACCTGTCCCTCGGATAGTGGGCCGTGAGGCCGACTTCTCGCGTCCAGATGGCCGGTTCCGCCCCGGACCCGGGACACGCGGGTTAGCTTGGCACCATGGTGTACAACTCCCTGTCTCCCCAACACCCCGTGGACGCCTCCGGATCGGCTCTGGCGGTCTCCTGTACCCGACTGGGCCTGCCCGACCACGTGCTCAGCGAACTGAAGCGGTACCCGGAATCCGCCGGGGAGATCCTCCTGGAAGAGGCTGGAGCACACAGCGCCACCGGAAACACGGAGCTGGCAGTCCCGATCCTCGACGCGCTGATGGAGCACGCCCCAGATGTCGACGACCGCCAGTACGCGGCCGCGGAGAAGCTCAAGATCCTGCTTGAAGGGGACGGCCCCGAAGCTCGCACAGGGATCGAACGCCTCGTCTCCGACCTGACCGCGCCCCGGGTGATCCAGGACGGTCCCGCGAACATGGTGGCCGAGGTCCTGGCCGAACACGGATGCCTGGAGCAGGCGTTGAACTGCTACAACGCCGCTGCGCGCACGTATCTGCGGGGCAGCGCCGAGGACCTGGGCCAGGTGGAGCTGATGCTCGCATTCCCCCTGATCGGTCGTGCCAACGTCCGTGCGGAGCTCGGGTACGCACCCGACGAGTTCGACCGGGCGGTGCGCGACCGGGACGATCCCGAGAAAGTCCTGCAGGGGTTGGCCGGCCCTCCCGGGCCGGGCCCGCACCAACCCGTGCACAACAGGGCGCGCCAGGTGCTGTGTTCCCGGAAGGACTTCGCCTTGGCGAGCGAGCGCGGACTGATCAGTGGAGAGCATGTCGACGAAGGGGCCGACGCCTACTTCCGGGCCGGGGAGCGGACACTGCGCGAGTACGCGGTGGAGCGGCCGGACCTGTGCTGGGAAACGGTGCTGTTCTCGGTGGAGGAGATGGAGGAGTTCGCCCGCAGCAGGGGAGGGGATGCCTCTGACCGCCAGCTCCGTGGTGCGTGGGCCGAGTCCCTGCCCCACGACGACAAGCGACCGCAGCCTTGGCCGCCCGAACGCAACAAGCCGTGCTGGTGCGCCTCGGGACGAAAGTACAAGAAGTGCTGCGGGTCCCCGTCCCTGCACTGACCATTCGCGCCGGCCTCCGCGCTGAACGGCCCTCGGCGGTTTCAGTCACCGAGGGCCTCAGCCGGGCGCTACGGTCCCCGGATTGCGCGAAGACGGACTCGCCACCCGGTCCCAGGGCTGACAATGGAACCCGTGCGTGCCATCGAAGCCTTCTGGGAAGCGGACCTTCTACGCGTGTGGGGGCTGGACTCCGGTGCGCCAGCCGCGACGTACTCACGTAAACGGGTCCGTCCCCACCCCTACGCCCTCGACCACGACGCGCTGTCCCGTGCGCTGTCCGAGGTGCTCGGCCCGTCCGCTCTGACGGCCGCCTCCCCCTCGGAGGAGGTGCTGCACCTGCCGGGGATTCCCCGACACCCGGTTCCACCGCCCTGGTTCCCCGCCATGGACGGAGTACCCGCATACGATCCCGGCCGAGTATCGGTCCGTCCCTGGCGCGTGCCCGCTCTGGACCTGGCCGGAGCCGACGCTCTGGCCCTGCTGCGCGGCATTCGGGCACACTCGGACAGCGTCTCGCTGCCGCACCTGGCCGCCCTGCTGGACGCCGCCGAGGGCTTGGTCGAAGCGCGCCGGGTCCTGCCGCGCCTGGTGGAGGAGAACGTCCCCTACGGCGACTCGTACACGGCTGTGCGTCCCCGTGCCCGGTGGCGGCCCCTGTTGGATGCTGCGGCCTTCGCCTGGCTGCGCGCCCACGTCGAGGCCCTGCCGCCCGCGGCCCGCGCCCACCACGACCCGGACCTCGACGCACACGGCGCGGGCGCTGACGCGATGGCGTCCGCTCTGAGCACCCTGCGCGCCCTCACCGACCTCGTCGCCCGCGAACACCTGGTCGGCCACGATGTCGCGCTGCCCGAACGCCCGAGTGTCCAGCACCGGTGGTTGGACGCGCTGGTCAACGCCGACGGCGATCTGGGCCACTCCGTCCGTTTGCCGACCACCGGTACGCACCGGCTCGCCGAGGACCTGCAGGACTGGTTCGCCGCGGCCCACCAGTTCGCGGGTGCGATTCGGCTCGTCTTCCGCCTGGTCGAACCCGAACCCGCACCCCAACAGGTGAGTGCGGAGTGGGACGTGCACGACGAGTGGCACGCGCACGAAGAGTCGTCCGAACCAGCGCACGACGTGTCGGACGGGGGGAACGGAGCCGGGCTGTACGCACCGGCCGACGACCCCTGGCAGTTGCAGGTCTGGGTCCAGTCCGTGGAGGAGCCTTCCCTCATGGTCCCCCTGAGCCAGCTGCGTGCGGGGGAGGACGTTGACTGGCTGCCCCGCGACGCCGCCGAACCGGTCAACCGGGACCTGGTTCGGGCCGCGCGCGCCTGCCCGTCGCTGGCACGCGCCTTGCAACCCGAGCACCCGGGAACCCTCGAACTGGCCCTTGAGGAGGCGTGCGACTTCCTGGACCGGCACGCCACCGCCCTGCGTGATGCCGGGTTCGGCGTGCTCCTGCCGCCCTGGACCGGCGACGTCGGGGTGGCGACCCGGCTCGCCCTCTCCGAACACGGTCCCCACCGGGCCGAGGACGGTACGGGGATCGGGCGCACACTGGTCGACTTCGACTACCGGGCCGCGATCGGCGACGTGGAACTGACCCCCGGCGAGCTGGCCGAACTGGCCCGGCTCAAACAGCCCCTCGTGCGGCTGCGCGGCGAGTGGGCCCGACTGGACCCGGACCAGCTCCGCCGCGCCGCCGCCTTCCTGTCGGGCAAGGAGAGCGGGACGGTGGGGATGGCCGAGGCTCTGCGGATGGCCGTGCTCCCCGACCCCACCGCCCCGGAACCGGTCGAGGTCGAAGCGGACGGGGACCTGGGCGCCCTACTGGCCGGACGCGCCGAGAAGGCCTTCGCCCCCATGGCCGAACCCCCCGGCCTGGAAGCCGACCTGCGCCCCTACCAGCAACGCGGGGCCGCGTGGCTGCGCTACCTCGACGGACTCGGGCTCGGCGCGGTCCTGGCCGACGACATGGGCTTGGGCAAGACGGTGCAGCTGCTCGCCCTGCTAGCCGACGAACGTACCGGAGGGCGCGGCCCGGCGCCCACACTGCTGGTGTGCCCGACCTCGGTCGTCGGCAACTGGCGCAAGGAGGCCGCCCGGTTCACCCCCAAACTCCGGGTGCACCTGCACCACGGATCCGGGCGGCCCAAGGGGGAGGAGCTGGCGCGGACGGCGTCCGAGACCGACCTGTTCGTGACCACCTACGGGGTGTTGCTGCGCGACGCCGAAGAGCTCTCCGCCCTGGACTGGGCACGGGTGGTCTGCGACGAGGCCCAGAACATCAAGAACTCCCGTACCAAGCAGGCCGGGGCGGTACGCGCCGTCCCCGCGCCCTCGAGGATCGCGCTCACCGGCACCCCGGTGGAGAACCACCTGGGCGAGCTCTGGTCCATCCTGGACTTCGCCAACCCCGGGCTGCTCGGTTCCCGCGAGGCCTTCGAGAAGGGTGTGGCGGCCGACATCCAACGCGACCTCAAGGCGGACTCCGGCCGTTCCGCCACCGCGCGGCTGCGCCGGGTCACCGACCCGTTCGTGCTGCGCCGCCTCAAGACCGACGCCTCCATCATCTCCGACCTGCCCGCCAAACAGGAGATGCGGACCTGGTGCACGCTCACCCCGGAGCAGGCCTCGCTGTACAAGGCCACCGTCGACGAGATGACCGCGCTCGTCGACGAGGCCACCGGTATCCGGCGCAAGGGCCTGGTCCTGGCGACCATGACCAAACTCAAGCAGGTCTGCAACCACCCCGCGCACCTGCTCGGTGACGGTTCCCGGCTGCCGGGGCGTTCGGGCAAGCTGGCCCAACTGGAACAGCTGCTCACCGAGATGGCGGCCGAGGGCGACAAGGCGCTGTGCTTCACGCAGTACACCGACTTCGGTTCCCGCCTGGCCCCCTACCTCGAAGGCAGGCTGGACATGCCGGTGCTGTGGCTGCACGGCGGCACCCCGAGGAAGAAGCGCGAGGCCATGGTCGAGCGGTTCCAGACCAGTGCCGAACCGGCGCTGTTCCTGCTCTCCCTGAAGGCGGCGGGGACCGGGCTGAACCTGACCGCCGCCAACCAGGTCGTGCACTTCGACCGGTGGTGGAACCCGGCCGTGGAGGACCAGGCCACCGACCGGGCCTTCCGCATCGGGCAGGAACGCAACGTGCAGGTGCGCAAGATGGTCTGCGTGGGGACCTTGGAGGAGAGGGTCGACGAGATGATCGAACGCAAGAAGAGCCTGGCCGAGGCGGTCGTGGGCTCCGGCGAGGACTGGCTCGGCGACATGAGCGTGGCCGAGCTGCGCGACGTCGTGCGCCTGGCGCCGGAGGCGGTGGCCTGATGGGCACCGGGAACCAGATCTGTACGAGCTGGTGGGCGCACCGGCTCATGGAAGGGATGGCTGACGGCGACCACGCGCGGTTGGCCAGGGGCCGCACCTACCTGCGCAAGGGAGCCGTCTCCCAGATCACCGTCGACGTGGACCGGTCCGCGGTCGTGGCCAGCGTGGGGGGCTCGCGGGGGCGTCCCTACCGGGTGTCCGTCGTCTACCAGAGGGTCGAGGACCACCGGTGGGAACGCATCCTGGACGATCTCGCCCGGGACGGGGAGGCCGTCGCCGACCTGCTGTCCGGCGAGATGCCTCCCGACATCGACGAGGTCTTCGCCGACCACGGGGTGCGGCTCTTCCCCGACAGCATCGACGACTTCGGTTTCCGCTGCACCTGCCCGGACTGGGGCAACCCCTGCAAGCACGGCGCGGCCGTACTGTTCGCCCTGGCATCCCGGATCGACGACGAACCGCTCCTGCTGTTCACGTGGCTGGGGCGGCCCGAGGACGAGGTGGTCAGCGCCCTGGAAGGGGCGGGGCGGCAGCCGGGTCAGATGGGTGAGCTCGAGGTCGAGGTGGCGCCGCTGGCCGCGGCCGTCGACGGTTTCTGGGTGAGCGGCGAACCCGCGCGGCTGCCACCGCAGCGCCCCTTCGACCCGCTCGCACACTGGGAGGGAGCCACACCGGGTGTGGCCTCCCGGCTGGCACCCGTGTACGAGCGCCTCGGCCGCGGGTCGGTCGGGTGACGGGCAGCTGGACCAGGTGGGTGAGGGGCAGCCGGACAGCCGGTCCGGTGCATCCGGCACCGTCGAACATGCCCTAGCGTTGGGCCGTGCCAGACCCAGAATCCCTCGAAAACGCTACGCCCGCACCGGTTCCCGCACTGCTCACCCCGCGGCTGTGGCATACCGTCCAGGAACTGGATCTGCCGGTAGAGCTCCTGAGCGACATCCACGAGATCGGCGAGCTGATTGGTGACACCCTCCTGGACGCCGCCGCTCACCTGGAGAGCGTGGACCGCCCCGACCGGCACAAGAAGTGCTGCGGGTCCTCATCCCTGCGCTGACCATTCGCGTCGTGGCACCGACTGTGCCCGCAGCGGTGCCGGTCTTGCCGGGTCCACCCGTTCCGGTGGGCCCGGCAGGTCTTGCCGTCACTTCCGAGTGCGGGCGTTCAGACCGCGTACCTCAGGTAGACCACCCCGGAGTCGAAGGTGCGGCTCTCGACGAGCCGCAGCTTCTCGGGTCGGTTCAGGCCGGGGAAGAAGGGCAGCCCGTCGCCCAACACGACCGGGAAGACGAACTGCCGGTACTCGTCGACGAGGCCGTGCCGGATGAGCTCCGCCGCCAGGGTGGGCCCGCCGACGTCCACCTCGCCCGGGAGTTCCCCCTTGATCCGGGCGACCGCTCCCGGCACGTCCTCGCCGATGACCCTGTCTGCCCACTCGTGGGATCCCAGGGTCGTGGAGAACACGATCTTCTCCGTCTCCCTCCAGAACCGGGCGAAGTCCGCCTCCACCCGGGGCGTCTGCGGTGTGTCCTGCACGGTCGGCCAGTAGTCGGCCATGAGCTCGAACAGGCGGCGGCCGTACAGGGACGCCGTAATCGCGCGCGACTGCTCGTTGACGAATCCGTGGAGCTCCTCGTCCGGGAACAGCCAGTCCAGGCCGCCGTCGGCGGAGGCGACGTAGCCGTCCACCGAGGCGAACATGGAGTAGATGACCTTCGCCATGGGTTCCTCCGGTGCAGATGGTGTGTTTCCACTCTGTCCCGTACGGACCCCACCCGGACGTGAAACTCATCGCGGGTTCCACACCCTAGGCAGATCGCGGGGGCCGCACCTTGGGTGGTGGGCCGCCCGGACACCGGTCCCCCGCCGCCGGTGCAGCCCTATCCCTTGCGGGCCACGCCCCCGAAGTCGTCCAGGGGGCGCGGAGAACCGACCTCGGTGGGGTCGGGACGCCATTGGGTCACCGAGACCACGCCCGGGTCCAGCAGCTCCAAACCGTCGAAGAAGGCGGCGATACCCTCCGGTGTGCGGTTGATCCGGGGATTCTCACCCGACTCGTTCCACTGCCGGATCATCTCGTCCATCTCGGCGGGCGCGATGACGTTGGTGTCATCGCACAGCACCAGGAAACTTCCCGGAGGCAGCGCGTCCATGAGACGCCTGACGAGCACGTGGGCCTCGTCGTCATCGGTCACGTGCGCGATGATGCCCAGGAGCATCAGGGCTACCGGCCGACCCAGGTCCAGGGTTCGGGTCGCCGCCTCGATGATCCGGTCCGGTTCGCGGAGGTCGGCGTCGGTGTAGTCGGTGGCTCCCTCCGGTGTTCCGGTGAGCAGCGCGCGGGCGTGGGTGAGGACGAGCGGGTCGTGGTCGGTGTAGACGACACGGGCCGCGGGGTTGATGGCTTGGGCCACCTCGTGGGTGTTGTTGGCGGTGGGCAGCCCGGTGCCCACGTCCAGGAACTGGTCGATGCCTTCACGTTCGGCGAGGTGGCGGACCGTGCGGACGAGGAAGGCGCGCTGAGCGACGGCGATCTCGGCGATCATGGGGTTGGCGGCCCGGATGTGGTCACCCACCTCGCGGTCGGCCGGGTAGTTGTCTTTGCCGCCCAACCAGTAGTTCCACACCCTTGCCGAGTGCGGCACAGAGGCGTCGATGGACTGGTCGGGGGAGGGGCCGGGCATAGGGGGTCCTTCAGGTGTAAGACGGTGTGCGCGACCAACCTAGATCACCCCGGAGCCCCGTGCCAGGGAACCCGGATCCGCCGACGCACAGGCGGATCCGGGCCATCACCGGTGAACTAGTACCAGGTGCCGGTGCCGTACACGCGGCCGTGGTCGGTGGGCTCCTCCGGGTCGCCCCGGACGTGTGCCGAGGCCGCCAGCACCGCGCCCGCGCCGTCGGGGACGCTGGCCAGGCCGCCCAGGTTGATGTCGTGCTCCTCGCCGACGATCTCCTGACGGGTGGTCACGCCGTCGGCGGTGCGGTGCTCCAGCACCGGGTTCCAGTGCCCGTCGGACAGGTACAGGCCGCCCTCGCCGTCGTCGGCGACCGCCTCGTAGACGCCCTCGTCCTCGCCCACCTCGACGGTCCATTCGGTGCCGTCGTACCGGGCGACGACCGCGCGCCGGTGGGTGATCTCGTCGCTGTCCTTCCAGCTGATGTTGCCCACCGCCCACACGTCGTCGGCGGAGCGCACGAGCACGTCGTTGAATCGGGCACCGGGCTCGCCGCCGGGGATGTCGACCTCGGGGATGTCCTCGGGGGTCCAGCCGGTGCCGTCCCAGCGCTCCACGACCAGTTCCGCGTTCTGGCCGCCCACGGCGAAGACCTCCCCGGCCTCGGCGGCTCCCACCCCCGTGTTCACCGAAGGTGCGGGCTGCGGGGTCCACTCGACGCCGTCGAAGTAGGCCGCCTCGGCCTCACCGGCGGTGGGGCCGGACAGCAGCCAGGCGTTGCCCTCGCCCACCGCGGCCACCGCATTCGGCTCCAGCTCCGGGTCGATCTCGGAGGCCGTCCAGGACTCGCCGTCGTAGTGCGCCGCCGACGCGCCGTCGTTGGTGCGCGAGAGGGCCCAGATCTGGCCGTCACGTCCCGCGTCCGCGGCCACCGGCGGTCCCACCAACCCGTCCGGGGCGGTTTTCTCGTGCCACTCCTGACCGTCCCAGCGGTGGAACCACGGTGACCCGGTGTCCGACGAGTCACCGCCGAAGGCCCACACCTCGTCGGCCGCGGTCGCCGCGACCGCCGTGTACGAGCCGCCCTGTTCCTCGGAGCCGTGTACGTGCTCCCACTCCTCTTGGGCCTGCGCGGGCGCGGCCAGCGCAATGGCAGTGCTCATGCCGGCGATCCCGGCCACCACGGCCGCCCCGGTCCGCGTGCGTGCTGTTGTCCGTCGATGGGTAGGCGTGCGCGCCATTCCACTTCCCCCGTTGGCTGGAACATCCGTTGTCTTCGGCCCATCTTGGGCCGTTACCCAGGTGAGACGCCTGTGGCGCGCCTCACGTTCACGGTCGTAGCGGAGAATCGACGGGGTATCGGCTGCGACACGAGTGCTGGCCGACCAACGGAAATGGTCGAGCCCGGGGTCCGGGCCGCTGCTTCCCGGTCGAAGGGGTGCACCTCACACCCGGCTCACACCCGGTTCTGCGGCTCGTCGAGCCAGACGCACTGGGCACCCGCGGACACGGTGAGGCCGAACCGGGTGTGGTCCGGTCGTCCGGTGTCCTGCCACCACCGGTAGGCGGCTTCGAGTTCGGTGAACAGGGAGCGGGGTCCGTGCTGGCGGACCTCGTAGCCGCTCTCCTCCTCCCGCGGGCCGATGTGCCAGGACGCCCAGGAGGCGGTCTCGGGGTCGGCCAGGTAGACGGTGAACCGCTGTTGCGCCCCCGCCGAACCCGCTGCGCCCTCCGCACCGGTCCCGCCCTCCCCTTCCGCTGCGAACTCGACCCGGTTCAGCACGGTGGGCATGCGCAGGCCGATGGCGAAGGCCGCGTCGAAGTCGTTGATCGGCTCGTCGGGGTGGAGTGCGGTACGCGTGACCGTGGACCCCTGGTCCTCGGGGCGGGCGCAGGCCTCCACGGCCTGCCTCGGGGTGCGTTGGCCGCGCACCCACATGAACCCCACCCTGCCGTCGAAGCGTCCGTGCGCGGTGCCGTCCGGGCCCACGCGGAGGGTGGCGAGGACCCCGTTGTGGAAGGCGTTGCCCCAGGGGGTGAGGATCTTGCCGCCGGGCCGGGTCTGGGCGATCCAGTGGTAGGGCACGCGTTTGACGGCGGCGGTGCTGATCACCCGGTCGAAGGGGGCGCGGGCGGGCCAGCCCTGGGTGCCGTCCCCGGTGATGACGAGCGGTCCGAACCCCGCGCAGAGCAGCCGTTCGCGGGCCCGTTCGGCGACGGCGGGGTCGACCTCGACGGTGGTGACTTCTTCGTCGCCGAGCAGGTGGGAGAGGAGGGCGGCGTTGTAGCCGGTACCGGTTCCGATCTCCAGTACACGCATCCCGGGGGTCACGTCCAAGCGGCGGAGCATGTCGGCCACGACCGAGGGCTGTGACGCGGAGCTGGTGGGGAAGCCGGGACCGTCCCCGGTGCCGTCGTCGAGCTGGGTGACGACCGGGGCGTCGTCGTAGGCCAGCTCGAACCACCGGGCCTCGTCGCCGGCCCGGTCCACGGTGGTGCCCTCCCGGGTGGTGATCCGGTCCGGGAGGAAGCAGTGGCGCTGGACCCGGTGGAAAGCGGAACGCCAGTGCCGCGGCAGCACACCCTCCCGTTCGAGGCGGGCGGCCAGCTTCTCGTGCGGGGGAGTCAATGCTTGTCGTCCCTCTCGTGCTTGCCCGCGCCGGAGCCGCCGGTGCTCGTGCTCCGTGGCGGGCCCGGTGGCGGACCGGGTGGTGGGGGCGTGTGGGGGCCTGCCCGTAGGAGCTGGAATCGTACTACTGCCTATCGCGCACAGTGCCGCCGGAGGTTCACCGGGGTGCGTCCAGCGGGGGCGAGCCAGGAGGGCGGAGTCCAGGGCCGTCAGGATCCGCAGCCCTTCGGGGGCGTCGGTGCCAGGGGCGCCAGCTCGGTCTCGGTGTACTGATCGGCGGACAGGCCGCCGAGCCACAGCACCACCGGCCGGTCGGGACCGTGGTGGTCCGCGGCGGCGGTGACCGTCTCCTGCACCGTGTCGGGCCGTCGTACGGGCCGACCGCGGCGTGGTCGTTCAGGGACATGGGCCCCGGGCCCGCCTCCCATGGCCGCCTCAGTTCCAGGGTGCGGGTGTGTCTCCGAGGACGAGGACCTCCGGCACAGGCCCCTCCCTCTCGAAGGCCGCGAGTGCCTCCGGGGCCACCGTTCCGCGGCCCGCCGAACCCCGGCGGGCCACGGAAGGTTCTCTCAGGACCAGTCCCGGGTGTCGGTGATGACGTCGGCGTCGGCGGCGATCTCGGGGACCACGTCGACCTTGGAATCGAACCGCAGGGCGGCGCGGATGCGGGCGGACACGTCCTCGGCCACGCGCTCCGGGGCCGCACCGTCCACCGTGGTGACCTCGCAGCGCAGTTCGTCGCGGTGATCGGCACGCCGCACCACGAACCGGAACTTCCCGAGCCCGGGCATGCCGTCCAGCGCGGAGCTGGCCTGCTTCGGGTGCAGGAACATGCCGCGGACCTTCACCGCTTCGCCGGCCCGGCCGAGCACGCCGGCGAGCCGCGGTGCCCCGTCGGAGCCGTCGGGGCCCTCGACCCAGGCGGAGAGGTCGCCGGTACCGAAGCGGACCAGCGGGTACTCCGCGCGCAGCAGGGTCACCACGACCTGCCCCACCGTGCCGTCCCGGACGGGCAGCCCCGATGACAGGTCGCAGATCTGGACGAGGACCCCCTCTGCCAGCCGCAACCCGGAGCCCGGCGCCGTCTCGTAACCCAGCAGGCCGGTCTCGGCGGTGCCGTAGGACATGCGCACGTCCGCCACCCACGTCTCCAGCTCCGCGCGCAGCGAGTCGGGCAGCGGCTCGGCGGTGACCAGGGCGCGGCGGAGCTGCCAGGACCGGGGGTCGTGGCCGCCTTCGGTGAACCGCTCGCGCAGTGCCTTGAGGTAGCTGGGAAGGCCGGTGTAGGCGGTGACGTCCAGCTCCGCGACCATTCCGGCCTGCAGTTCCAGGTTGCCGATACCGCCCGGGACGACCGTGGCGCCGACGGCGGCGGCGCCTTCCTCGAACATCGCGCCGGCCGGGGACAGGTGGTACCCGAAGCAGTTCAGCAGGGTGTCCCCGGGTTTCAGTCCCAGGGAGCGCAGCGCCTCGCTCCAGCGCCACGGGTCCGGACCGGGCAGTTGCGGTTCGTGCAGCGGGCCGGGTGACTGGAAGATCCGGAGCGGGCGGACGTCGCCCGCCAGGTAGCCCCCGAACGGCGGATCGCTGCGCTGCTGGGCGATCATGTCGTCCTTCGACATGACCGGTAGCGCGTCGAGACCGGCCACGCCTTCGACCGAGCCCGGGTCAATGCCCGCCTCGGCGAGCCGCGCGGCGAAGCCGGGAACGCGGTCCGCGGCTTCCCGCACCATGGCGGACACCGCGTCGTCCAGGCCGGTGGTGTAGCGGTCCACGGCCCCCTGGAGTGTGTTGCTCACGATTCCTCCCATACTCTCGAGTGGTCACAGCCAGCGCTTGCGCCTCTTGTAGTGCTTGACGTCCCGGTAGCTGCGCCGCTCGCCCTCCTTGCCGACGCCCAGGTAGAACTCCTTGACGTCCGGGTTCTCCCGGAGTTCGGCCGCCGGACCCTCCAGTACCACCCGGCCGCGCTCCATCACGTAGCCGTGGTGGGCCACGTCCAGGGCCTGGCGGGCGTTCTGCTCGACCACGAGGATCGTGGTGCCCAGCTCCCGGTTGAGACGGGTGATGTAGGTGAAGATCTCCTCCACCAGGCGGGGGGCGAGCCCGAGCGACGGCTCGTCCAGCATGAGCAGCCGGGGGCGGGCCATCAGGGCGCGCCCGATCGCGAGCATCTGCTGCTCCCCGCCGGAGAGGAACCCGGCCACCCGGGAGCGCAGGTCCGCGAGGCGGGGGAAGTAGCCGTACACCATGTCCAAGTCCTCGCCGCGCACCCGTCCGCGGGTGTAGGCGCCGGCCACGAGGTTCTCCTGCACGGTGAGGTGCTCGAACACGTGCCGGCCCTCCATGCACAGCGACATGCCCTGTCGGACCCGCTGGGGAGGGTCGACGTGGGTGACGTCCTGCTCGTCCAGGAACACCTCGCCGGAGGTGATCTCTCCGTGCTCGCTGGGCAGGAGCCCGGAGATCGCCTTGAGCGTGGTGGACTTGCCCGCCCCGTTGGACCCCAGCAGGGCGACGATGGATCCGGGTGCCACCTCCAGGGACAGGCCGCGAAGCACCAGGATGACCTCGTCGTAGATCACTTCGATGTTGTTGAGGCGCAGGGCACCGGGGGCGGGGGCCGTGCCGCCCGGTGGCGTCTTCGCGCGCGGCGGGGATCCGGTCATGGCCGCTACGCTCCGGGTTCCATGTCCGCGGCGACCTCGACCAGCTCACCGTCTTGGACCTCGTAGACGCCGGTGCTGGTGGAGCCCCGGTGCGAGTCCTCGGTGAAGCTGACGGTGCCGCTGCCGACCACGCCGCCCGTGTCGACCTCGATGCCCTCCAGGGCTTCGCGCAGGTTGGCGCCGGTGACGTCCTCGCCGTTCTCGACCAGTTCCCGCATGCCCTCCGCCATCACGTGCATCGTGTACCAGCCCTGGGTGAAGTGCAGGCCCTCGTCGGCCAGCGACTCGCCGTGCTCCTCCAGGTAGGCCGCGGGCTCCTCGTGGCCGGGCAGTTCCGCCTCCGGCGGCGCGAACGGCTGGACGAACAGGTTCCCTTCGGACTCCTCCTCGCCGGCGGTGGTGATGAACAGCTCGTCGGCGCACCAGTTCAGGCACACGACCCGCATGTCCATGTTCTGCTCGGCGAGGTCCCGGGCGGCCTGCGCGGCCGGGGTGGACACGTTCTGGATCACGATGTGCGAGGCGCCCTGGGATTCGGCCTGGGCCAGCATGCCGACGAAGTTCGCGGTCTCGTCGGGCATGGCGTAGGACTCGTAACCCAGGTCGTAGCCCTGCTCCTCGATCCAGTCCTCGCCGTCGCCCACGGGCGCGGTTCCGAACGGCGAGTCGTGGTGGAACACGGCGATCTCGTCGGCGTCGTCCTCGGCCACGATGTAGTCGAGGGCCACCCGCATCTGGTCGGAGTAGGTCGGCCCCACCACGAAGTTGTACGGGGACTCCTCTGGGTCGGTGAGCTCCTCGGAATAGGACGCCGACATGAACGGCAGTTCGTCGGAGGCCACGCTGCCGCGCAGCGCTTCGGTGTCACCGGTGCCCCAGCCCTGGACCGCGACCACCCCGTCGGCGGTGTAGCGCCGGTACAGGTCCTCGGCCGCGGGCACCTCGTAGGCGTAGTCCTCGGACTGGGCGTCGATCTCCCGGCCCTCGATCCCGCCCTCTTCGTTGAGCTTGTCGATGTAGGCGAGCATGCCGTTGTTGTAGATGGTGCTGACGTCGGCGGTCGCACCGGTGAGGTCGGCGATGATCCCGATGGGGATGTCGCCGTCTTCGGCGTCCTCGCCGCCGGAGAACACGCTGCCGCTGCACGCGGTCGCGCCCATGACGAGGGCCGATGTTATGGCCAGGGAGCGGAGTGGGATGCGCATGGAGGGTCTCCCGTCAGATGGTTAATAGCGGAACGGCCAGAAGCGGAAATAGTCCTTGACGCGCTGCCAGATGCGGTCCAGCCCGCGCGGTTCGAAGATCAGGAACAACACGATGACCAGGCCGAACGCGGCGATTTCGAGCGCGGGAAAGTGTCCGCTGAGCCAGGGAGCGACGTCATGGAGTGCCCGGGTGAGTTCCAGGAGCAGCGGGGAGAGCAGGATGATGAACGCCGCGCCGTACACGGAGCCGGCCACGCTGCCCAGGCCGCCGACGATGATCATCGCCAGGAAGAGGATGGACTCCTCCAGCGTGAACCTCTCCCACGAGACGGTGGAGTTGTAGTGGGCGGTGAGCGCGCCGGCCAGGCCGACGAAACCGGAGGAGACGGCGAAGGCCATCACCTTGGTGTAGGTGACGTTGACGCCCATCGCGGCCGCGGCGATGTCGTGGTCGCGCACCGCCATGAACGAGCGCCCCAGGTTCGCGCGGAACAGGTTGCGTGCGGCCAGCACGGCGAGGGTGGCCACGGTCAGCAGGGTGACGTACCACATCAGCTCCCGCATCGGTCCGGTGAACTCGACGCCGAAGAGCTGGAACGGCCGGATGTCCAGGTAGCCCTCACCGCCGGTGAGCCACTCCCAGCGGCGCACCACGAACAGGATGATGGTCTGCGCGGCCAGGGTCGCGATCGCCAGGTACAGCCCCTTGAGCCGGAGCGCCGGCAGCCCGAAGAACGCCCCGATGACGGCGGTGAACAGGACCGCGGCGGCGATGGACACGGGCGCGGGCATCCCGGCGCGCTCGTACAGCAGCGCGGAGGTGAACGCGCCGACGGCGAGGAACCCGCCCTGGCCGAGGGAGATCTGGCCGGTGAAGCCGACCAGGATGTTCAGGCCTACGGAGCCCACGACGGCGATCAGGATGGTGTTGACGACGCTGAGCCAGTACACGTCCACGACGAACGGCAGCACGGCGAGCGCCAGGACGACGACCAGGAGGCGGGCTCGCTCGGCACGGGTGTGCCGCAGCGCGAGGTCGGAGCGGTAGGTGCGGTGGTGCACCCCGGTGGCGGTCGCTGGCATGGCCTCAGACCCTCTCTATTCGTTTCTCGCCGAACAGGCCGTACGGGCGGACCAGGAGGACCAGCACCAACACGATGTAGGGCACGACGTCGGCGAGCCCCGGGTCCAGGTAGCCGAAGGTGTACATCTTGATGAGCCCGATGGTGAGCCCGCCGATGATGGTTCCGGGTACCGAGTCGAGTCCGCCCAGGATCACCACGGGGAACACCAGCAGGCCGAAGGTGGCGATGTGCGGGTCCACCGCGGTGATGTCGGCCAGCAGTACACCGGCGATGAGCGCGCTCACCGCGGCCAGCGCC
Source organism: Nocardiopsis nanhaiensis (assembly GCF_054778635.1). Taxonomy (NCBI): domain Bacteria; kingdom Bacillati; phylum Actinomycetota; class Actinomycetes; order Streptosporangiales; family Nocardiopsidaceae; genus Nocardiopsis; species Nocardiopsis nanhaiensis. Next base: position 33,005 of record NZ_BAAGZJ010000032.1, on the reverse strand, counting down.
CACGCCATGGCGAAGACCCGCCGTACCGAGATCCCCATGGTCAGCGCGGCCTGCTGGTCGTCTGCCACCGCGCGCATCGCCACCCCGTGCCGGGTGTAGCGGAAGAACAGGGTGAACGCGGTCAGCACGGCGGCGGCGACCACCACGACCAGCAGCCGGTGCAGGGGGAGCGAGGCTCCCAGCACCTCCACCGTGCCGCGGGGCAGCACCGGGGCCATGGAACGGGCCTCGGTCCCGAAGATCAGCTGCATGACCCCGGTGAGGACCGAGGAGAGTCCGATCGTCACCATGATGACGCTGATGGCGCTGCGTCCGACCAGCGGGCGCAGGACGAAGCGCTCCACGAGGAGGCCGAGGACGATCGCGATCGCCACCCCGTTGAGCACCGCCACGGTGATCGGGAGCCCGAACAGCACGAACGAGGTGTAGAAGGTGTAGGCGCCGACGAGGAGGAACTCGCCTTGGGCGAAGTTGATGACGGCGGTGGCCTTGTAGATCAGCACGAAGCCGAGGGCGGCGAGGGCGAGCACCGCGCCGTCGGCGAGCCCGTAGGCGGTCAGTGTCACGAAGGTGGTCATGCTCAGCGCCGTCCCGTCCAGATCGGCCGGCGGCGGTACCCGTCCGGCAGTTCGAAAACGGACATGTCGAAGACCCGCAGGTCGATCTCCCGCTTCACGTTGGTGCCGTCCTGGTAGGTGACGGTGTTGGTGACCCGTGCGGTCTCGGCCCCGGTATCGAGGGCGTCGAGCACCTCCGCGTACCGTTCGGCGATGACCGAGCGGCGTACCTTCCGGGTGCGGGTGATCTCGTCGTCGTCCGGGTCGAACTGCTTGTGCAGCAGCACGAAGCGGCGCACCTGGACGCTTTCGCTCAGGTCGGTGTTGCCGCGGTACACCTCCTCGGCGATGAGCCGGTACACCTCGCCGCGCTGCGCGAGGTCGGTGTAGGTGGTGTAGGAGAGGTGCGCGTGCTCGGCCCAGGAGCCCACCGTGGTGGGGTCGATGGTGATGATGGCGGAGATCCCCGAGCGGTCGGGGGAGCCCACGGCGACGGCCTCCTCCACGAACGGGGAGAACTTGATCTTGTTCTCGATGAAGGCGCTGGAGAACTGGGTGCCGTCGTTGGCCTTGAGCACGTCGGAGGCGCGGTCGATCACCACGAGGTGGTCGTTGTCGTCGAGGTAGCCGGCGTCACCGGTGCGCAGCCAGCCCTCGGGGGTGACCGCCTCGGCGGTGGCTTCGGGCCTGCGGTAGTAGCCGCGGAACACCGAGTCCGAGCGGAGCAGGATCTCGCCGTCGTCGCCGATACTCACCTCGGTGCCCGTGATGGGCACCCCCACGGTGTTGAACCGGACGTCGTCGTCCCTGTGCACCACCGCGATGCCGCAGATCTCGGTCTGGCCGTAGATCTGTTTGAGGTTGACCCCGATGGTGTGGAAGAACCCGAACACGTCCGGGCCCAGGGGAGCGCCGCCGGTGTAGCAGCGGCGGATCCGGGCCAGGCCGAGCTGGTCGCGTACGGGGCGCAGGGCGACCGCGTCGGCGATGAAGTGCAACACGCGGCCCGCCAGTCCGGGTTTGCGTCCGCGGGTCCGCAGCTGGGCGGTGCGCTCACCGACCCGGTAGCCCCAGCCGAACACCTTCCGCTTGAGCCAGCCCGCCTCGTCGATGCGGACCTGGACCTCCGAGAGCATCGACTCCCAGATCCGCGGCGGGCTGAACATCACGTCGGGGCCGATCTCCCGCAGGTCGCTGCGCTGGGTTCCGGCCTCCTCCGGGAAGGACAGCGCCATCCCGGTGGACAGCCCGCAGGCCACCGCCAGCATCTGCTCGCCGATCCAGGCCAGCGGTAGGAACGACACGTAGCGGTACCGGGCGGTGATGGGGTCCACCGCGGTGAGGTTCGCGGCCATGGCGAGCAGGTTGCGGTGGGAGAGCTCGCCGAGCTTGGGCCGGGACGTGGTGCCCGAGGTCGTGCAGATGACCGCGATGTCGTGCGGGCTGGCCGCGGCCACGCGCCCGTCCAGCCAGCCGGGGTTTTCCTGCTCCCATTCCCGGCCGGCCCGCTCCACCTCGGTGAACTCCCGCAGCCAGGACTCGGTGTAGCGCTCGAGGCCGTGCGGGTCGTAGTAGACGGCCGTGGTCAGGTGCGGGAGCTGCTGCTTGAGTTCGAGGAGCTTGTCGACCTGTTCCTGGTCCTCGGCGATGACGACGCGGACCTCGGCGGTACTGAGGACGTGCAGGACCTCCTCGCCGATGCTGGTGGGGTAGACGCCCACGACCGCCGCGCCGATCGACTGCGCGGCCAGTTCGGCGATCAGCCACTCCGGGCGGTTGTCGCCGATCACGGCGACGATCTCACCCGCCTCCACGTCCAGGGACGCCAGGCCGTGCGCCAGGTCCCGGACCCGCTGCTGGTACTCCCGCCAGGTCAGGGTCTGCCAGATGCCGTAGCGCTTCTCCTGGAGCGCCACGGCGTCCGGGGTCTCGCGGGCGCGTTCGGCCAGCAGCCGGGGAAAGGTGGTATCGGCCGCGCTGTTGCCGTCGGCGGCGGTGTCCGTGCTCACCAGAGTGTCCTCGTTCATTCCTGTACCGCCGCGGTTCCGAGGTAGGCCGCGATGACGTCGGGGTCCTGCTTGACCCCGTCCGGCGGGCCGTCGGCGATGACCTTGCCGAAGTCCAGCACCGTGACCCGGTGGGAGATGTCCATGACCACGTTCATGTCGTGCTCGATGAGGACCACGGTGAGGCCGGCCAGCTCGTGCACGTCGAGGATGAACCGGGCCATGTCCTCCTTCTCCTCGGCGTTCATGCCGGCCATGGGTTCGTCGAGGAGCAGGAGTCCCGGCTGCATGCACAGCGCGCGGCCCAGCTCGGTGCGTTTCTGGATGCCGTAGGCGAGCGCGCCCACCGGGGTGTTGCGCACCTCCTGGATGTCGAGCAGGTCGATGACCTCCTCGACCAGTTCCCGGTGCGCGATCTCGGCCCGGCGCGCGGGACCGAACCACACCAGCGCCGGCAGCAGGGCGGTGGACATGTGGATGTGGCGGCCCAGCATCAGGTTCTCCAGCACGGTGAGGTGCTCGAACAGCTCGATGTTCTGGAACGACCGGGCGACACCCAGGCGGGCGATCCGGTGCGGGGGCTTGTTGGCGAGTTCGTGGTCGCCCTTGGGGGTGCGCAGCTTGATGCTGCCCTGCTGGGGCCGGTAGAGCCCGCTCACGCAGTTGAGGAGACTGCTCTTGCCGGCGCCGTTGGGACCGATCACCGAGTGGATGCGGCCCTGGACCACCTCCAGGGAGACCGCGTCGAGGGCCTGGACGCCGCCGAAGCGCAACGACAGGTCGGCACACTCCAGCACGGTCTCGCCCGCGGTGAGCTGACTGCCGTTCAGGTCGTGTCGGTAGGCACGGGGGATCACCGGTTATCGCCTCCCTGCGGATCAGGAACATGTCCGCCCGATGTGAGGGGCAACACACTACGTTTCCACTATGTGCAAAGCAATAGGTCGTATCTGGAATGTGAGGGTCTCTGGTAAGCTTCCGCTGCGTTTTATTCGAAAAGTGCGGAGCAGTGGAGGGGGAAGCAGGTGGCAGAGTCGACCCCGTCGGCCCTACCGGACGCCCGTGGAACACTGGGGACCGTCCGCAACGCCGTCGTACTGCTGGACCTGCTGAGCTCGGGACCGCCCTACCAGTACCTCAACGACCTCTCCGCGGACTCCGGACTGTCGGTGGCCACGGTGCACCGGCTCCTGCGCTCCCTCGTGGCCGCCGACCTCGTCGAGCAGGACCCGCGCTCCTCCCGCTACGGGCTGGGGGCCGGCGTAACCCGGCTCTCCGAGAGCTATTTAGGGCGCCTGCCGGTCCTCAACGCGCTCGCCCCCTACCTGGTGCCACTGCGCGACGCCACCGGCTGCACCGTCCAGGTCGCGCTGCTGGTGCGGGGCAGCGCCACCTACGTGGACCGCGTGGACGCCCCCGACGGCGGCATCTACCGCGACGCGCACCGTGTGCTTCCCGCGCTCGCCACCGCCGCGGGACGGGTCCTCGCGGCCAACGCCGAAGAAGCCGTCTGGGCCCAGGCGCTGGAGACGGCCGACCCGGAGCTGCGCGAGGCCGCCAACAAGGAACAAGAGACCTGGCGCCAGGCCCCCTACCTGTACGTGTCCGGCGCCGGTTCCGGCCCGGCCGTACTGCCGCAGCCGGACTCGGCCGAGCTCGCCGTCGGCGTGCCCGGCCCAGCCGACCGCTCCGCCGCCGCGCTCGCCCTGACCTGCGACGCCGACCTGCCCGAGAAGCGGGTCCAGGAGCTGGCGCGCCACCTGTACCAGGCCGCCACCGCCGCGGGGAGGACACTGAGCCATGGTTGAGGACTGGGCCGACCGCTGGACCCGGGCCGCGGCGGATCTCACCTGGGACACCCCGTGGAACGCGCTGCACACCCCCAGCGAACCCCATGGCCAGTGGTTCACCGGCGGCCGCCTCAACCTCGCCACCAACTGCGTCGACCGGCACGCCGAGCACGACGGACAGCGGGCCGCGGTGCTGTGGGAGGGCGAACCGGGGGACCGCCGCGAACTCACCTACGCCGAGCTGCGCACCCAGGTCCGCTCCTTCGCCGCCGTGCTGCGCGGGCTGGGCATCGGCGAAGGGGACCGGGTGGCGCTGCACCTGGGCTGGCTCCCGGAAACCGTCGTGGCCGTGTTCGCCTGCGCCCGCCTCGGCGCCGTGCACAGCATCCTGCCCACCCCGCTACCGGCCGAGGCCCTGGCCGAGCGCCTGGCCGACTTCCACCCCCGGCTGCTGATCACCCAGGACGGCGCCTGGCGCCACGGCACCATCCTGCCGCTGAAGGCGCGCGCCGACGACGCCCTGGCCGCGGTGGGCGGGGTGGAGCAGACCATCGTGGTCCGGCGCACCGGGGCGGACGTCGCCTGGTACGCCGGGGACCGCTGGTGGCACGTGGCCATGTCCTCCGCGGACCCCGCCGGCGAACCCGCGTCGCCCGACGCCCTGCCCGCCGAGCACCCGCTGCTGACGACCCCGCTGGCCAACCGCCGCGGCCGTCCGGTCTCGGCGGTGCACGCGACCGCCAACGTCCTGGCGGCCGCCTCGGCCCTGCACCGCTACGGACTCTCCGGCGGCGGCGTGTACTGGTGCGCGGGCGACATCGCCTGGCTCGGCACCCAGGTGCACGGCGTCTACGGCCCGCTGATCTGGGGCGACACCGCGGTGATGTTCGAGGGCACCCTGGACGTACCCGACCGCAACCGGACGTGGGAGATCGCGGCCCGCTACGGGGTCCGCACCATGGTGACCTCGCCGTCGGTGATGCGCCGCCTGCGCGGCTGGACGCACCGCGAAGCCGAGGACCGGCCGATGCCCTCGCTGCGGCGCATCGTCACCCTGGGCGAACCCATCGAGGCGGAGCTCACCGCCTGGCTGCACGACCGGATCGGTTCGGGCTCCCTTGAGGTGGCCGACGGGTGGGGCCAGGCCGAGCTGAACGGGATCGTGCGCCTGGACAGGCCCGTCGACCCCGCCCGGATCCCCGACCCCGGGCTGCGGATCGTCGACGAGGACGCGCGTGCCGTCACCCCCGGCACCCGCGGCGAACTGGTGCTCACCCGCCCGTGGGCGGGGATACTCCAGTCCCTGGAGGGGGCCGGGGCCGAGGACGCCGCCCGGCACTGGCACCGCTACCCCGGGGTGTACGCCACCGGGGACATCGTCAGCCACCGGGAAGCCGACGACGCGGGTGTACCGGTACTGACCTTCCACGGCCGGATCGACGAGGTGACCAGCGTGTCCGGGCAGCTGGTCTCACTCACCGAAGTGCGTGACGTGCTGAGGACGCATCCCTTCGTGGCCGATGCCGAAGTGTGCGAACGCAGCACCGCCCACCTGGGCCGCTCCCTCGCCGCCGCCGTGGTCCTGGTCCCGGACGTCACGGGTGAACCTGAGCTGGCCCGCGACCTGCTGGACGCGGTCCGCGAGGTCCTGGGAGGCCTGGCCCGCCCCCGCGCCCTGTGCTTCGTGGACCGGTTCGGGACGGAGCTGTCGACCGCGCAGCGCCGGGAGGCGCTGGCCGCGCTGCTGTCCGACGTCGGCAGGGAACCGTCCCGGCTGTCCTGGGACCGGATCGTGGCCGTCGCCCGGGCGGAGAGCGGGTAGGCGTGTAAGGGCGGAGGTCGGGTAACCGGCCGGATACGGGTCCGGGGTGGCCGCGCCCCGGGGCGCGGCGAGCCCCCGCCTTGGAGTCATCGAGACGGGTGAGAGTGACTCCAGAGTGGGGGGTCACGGGGGCGTTCGACCGCTTATCCACAGGCGCGCGCACGCTCTGGCAGCTGCCCGGGCGTGCGCGGATAGTTGAAGGTATGAGTCCTACGCCTCAGAGTCCCATGGCGGCAGCCGCCGCGACCGCGATCGGTCAGTACGGCGTCCTTACCTCAGCGCAGGCCCGGCGGTGCGGGCTCGCCAAGAACGACCTGCGGCGGCTGGTCCGGCAGGGGGAGTGGTTGCGTCCGCACCGCGGGGTCTACGTCGTGCGGTCCCTCATCCCGGAGAAGCGCAGCCCTGACCGGCTGCGCTGTGTGGTCATGGTCGCCCAGCTCGCGCTGGGGCCGCCCGCCTGTGCGGCCGGGCGGACTGCCGCGAGGCTGTGGGGGATGCGGGGGCTGGAGCGGTGGGGCGGGCGTGAGGTGCACATGGCTGTCCCGGAGTTGAGGGTGCAGCGGCGACTGGCGGGGGTGAAGCTGCACGGATGGGACGTGCGGCCGGAGGAGACCACCGTGGTCGGCGGCGGGGTGCGTGTTACCGATCCCGGGCGGACCCTGCGCGACACCCTGCCGGGGCTGGACCGAGACACCGCCGTGTGCCTGATGGACTCCGCTCTCAACCAGGGCCTACTCAGGAAACAGGAGGTCGTGGCCCTCAACGATGCGCTGCAGGGACGCCGGGGGTGTGTGGACGTGCGCCGGTGGTGGGGGTTGGCCGACGGGAGGTCGCAGAGCCCGCTGGAGACCCGGATCCGCCTGGTTTGCCGGGACGGAGGGTTGCCACCTGACGAACTCCAGCGCCGTTTCACGGACTCCGACGGTAGGACGGTCGCGGTGGTGGACTTCTGGTGGGAGGGGCCCCGGCTCATCGGGGAGGCGGACGGGATCGGGCCGCACAGCACCCCGCGTGCTCTGGCCGGGGACCGGGAGCGGCAGAACGCGCTGCAGTGGCTCTACCCCGGGGTGCGTATCGTCCGCTTCACATGGGCGGATCTGCACAGGCCGGAGTACATCCTGGCGCTGGTGGCGGGGGGAGGGCGCACTACCGGTGTCTGATGGGGGACGGACCGGTGGGGCCGCACGGCCGACTGCATACTGGAGCTATGAGCGACTCCACCGCCACGGGAGAACCGGCCGCGCAGTCGCCGCGCGCCCGGGTGGGCGCGTGGCTGTTCGCCCGCGTGGCCGGGCCCCAGGGACCGGCCAACCGCGACCGCATCCACAATGCTCCGGGGCCGCGCTGGTTCGGGCCCGACCGTCCGATCCGGCGCGTGCACGGTGACGCGGCGATGTTCGTCGGCGGGCTGCGCGCGCTGCTCTTCCAGTCCCTGCACCCCCTGGCCATGGCGGCGGTCGACGCCCACTCCGGCTATCGCGGCGACCCGTGGGGCCGACTGCAGCGCACCAGTACCTTCATGGCCGTGACCACCTACGGCGCCGACGCCGACGCCACCCGAGCCGTCGAACGGGTGCGCGGGGTGCACGCCCGCGTACACGGCACTACACCCGACGGGCGCGACTACCGCGCCGACGATCCGCACCTGCTCGGCTGGGTGCACGTCGCCGAGGTGGAGAGTTTCCTCCAGTGCCACCAGCGCTACGGCAAGCAGCCCCTGGACCGGGCCGAGCGCGATGCCTACGTGGCCGACACCGCCCGGGTCGCCGAGGCCCTGGGCGTGGTCGACCCGCCGCGTGACATGGCCGAGCTACATGCGTGGCTGTCGGCGTACCGGCCCGAGCTGAAAGGAACCCCGGAGGCCCGGGACACGGCCCGTTTCCTGCTGCGCCGCCCGCCCCTGCCAGCCGCCGTCCGTCCCGCCTACGCGGCTCTGGCGGCCGGTGCCGTCGCCGAGCTTCCGCCGTGGGCGCGGCGCGAGCTCGCCCTCATTGATCCTGCCGGTCTGGGCTCCGTTATCGGCCCTGTGGCCGGCCACACCGTGGTCCGCGGAGTCCGGTGGGCGATGGCGGCGAACAGACCGAAGCACTGACGCCGCACCACGGGCGGCGTCGCGACGGCCCGCGTCACCGAGAGAACGGATGTGTGTGCCATGTCCCGCGGACACGACCCCGCCCGTCGGGGGCCTCCACCCCCGGGGGACGGTGTTTTCTCGCTCCGTGTGACATTCGGGCACTTCTTGAGCACTCATGCTCGGGTGTGCTGGTGGACCCAGTTGGGTCCGGCCGGATCGCGCAGCCATACGCGGTGCTCGCTCTCGCCCGTCACGGTCAGCCCGTACTCGGTCAGGCCGGGGCCGGTGTCGCGTGCCACGTAGGGGTACTCAGCGTCGGCGCCTCACCCCCCGGGGGAGGATAAGGCGCCGACGTAGGTGGGCGTGTGGTGGTGCGAGCCTGCGGGGTTGTGTGCTCCGAGGCACTTCAGCCTGTTGCTCTTTTCGGCGGGCGACCCCGCCGGGGGGCGGGGGGAGCCCACGAGGCCAGCTCTTCCTCCGTCAGATCCAGCCCGGCCAGGAACTCCTCGAATCGACTTCGGAGCTTGGCGGAGCCACCCCGAGCGGACACCGGACCGATACCCGCCGCGACTCGATCGGTCCAGGGCAGCACCTCGGCCAGTCCCGCGAGCAGGGGGATGACGGCCTCGGTCGGGGCGGCGGGGGGAGCCAGGTGTCTGTCGATGATGTCCACCAGGACTTCAGCGCGCTCGGTAGCGTCCCAGCCTGCCCAGCCGACAACGCTCGTGGGTGAGAGCCGGGATGAGGTGCCGGAGGGGTAGGAGATGAACCGCTCGTTCGGCATATCGAACTTGCCGCGGTTGGCCCAGTAGGAACTCCTCAGGAAATCGGCGGACGTGAACTTCCGCGGTGTGGGAGTCACCTGGCTCTCTGACGTTCCCTCTGTTGTGTCCCCTGAGACCGCGGGGTGCTCCGCTCGCCACCGCTCTGCCCAGTGCTGCTTCCATTTCGCGTGCTTCTCAAGCCCTTTGGGACGGAAGCGGAGCGCGGGGAGAAAGGGGACGTGCTCCGGGGCCAGCAGTTCGGGCACCAGCTCTCTGAGGGAGGATTCCGGGTTGAGAACTTCCGCCGCCGCGGTGACCCCTGGGTCGTCCTCGAGGAGGGCGATCAGTTCGGCGAGGGTGCGGCTGGTCGGCCGTTCGGTGCCGTCCGCCTCCTGCGTGTACCAGAGTTCCCGGCGCTCGCAGCGGTCCAGCAGCCAGGACGTGACGACTGGGCGCCAGACTCGCTCCCAGGAGGGGGTGGTCCAGCGGTGTTTGAAGTCCGGCCGTTCCAGGATTTTCAGGGCAGGAGTGGACTCCAGAGCCGCTACGCGCTCTGTAACGGCGTGGCGGTACTCCGCGCTCCAGTGCGCGGGAGGTTCTGTCACTGGAGTCGCGGCGTGTCTGGCGAACCAGTCGTTTTCCTCTTCTCCGTCCGCGATCCTGTGGGCTAGGGCGATCTCGAATGCGCGGTGGCCCAGGTCGATCCCGTCGGGGAGTGCCCCGGGGGACACATGAGTGGGGCTTTCCGCGGAGACGAGCCCGTACGCCTCGTACAGGCGCCAGTCCAGTTCCTCTTGCAGCAGCACCATGCGCCTGAGGGTGTCGTTCCACTCCCGCCCCAGCTGGGCGATCCGATCACCTGCGGGTACAGAGGCGGAGTCAGCGACTTGAGCGCTTATTTCCTGCAGTTGGCACGCCAAGGCGTCGAGCCTGCGGGGCAGCTCCGTATCGGTCTGGCTAGGCAGGGGCAGGTCTCTCATCCGGGTGGCGGTGAACTCGTAGATGGTGTCCCAGGTGTCACCCGACCTGAGCTGCCCTTCCCTGGGGTTCCCCTTGGCGTTGCTGACCTGCTTCAACCAGAAGCACGCGACGGAGCTGTTGAGTGCGCCGAGGAGACCGAGCACGTCCTCCTCGGACACGGACAACGGCAGCTCGATGACGGGAGCCGAGTTCAACGGGGCGTTGTCGGCCTTCCTGAGGGCGAAGTGCGGGTGGGACGCCACCCAGGGAAAGATGATCGACCACGGAGACGCGTCCTGGTTGGCCGTCAGCTGATGCCAGTCGTACCAGGCTTTGCCAGTGGTGCGGAGGCGGTCTTCGAGCGGTGTCCGGTAAGGCCACAGCCGCCTCCGGTGCCCCGGCAGATCGTCGATGTCCACGAGCCTGGAACGATCGGTCCGGTCGCGTGGGAAGAATGCGACCTGTTCACTCCGGGCCTGCCAGTCGCGGACCTCGGAACCGGTGATGATGTCGATGGTCGCCGAGTCCTCGCCTCCCCAGCGGTGCATTGACGCCGGGGAAGCCGTGAACAGGTCGTCGGCGCCCGTGCTGGCGACGTACCCGATGCGCTGTACCTGGTCGCCCAGGGTCCGTGGTGAACGCAGCGATCGGAAGAGCGTCTCGGTGGACGGAGAGGTGAGTTGCCACGGGTGCGAGCGGTAGTCCGCCAATGGCCGTTCCTGTGAGACGGTCCACGGGTCCTCGCTGGGAACGCGTGCCAGTCGCCCCCGGATCGAGGTCCACACCTTGCCGTGCTCGGGTTCGGCGGGAAGGGTGGGCTCGCCGCGCAGGCCAGCGACCACGGTGACCGTGGATTCCGGGGTGGGCCTTCGGTTGCGTCCGGTGAGGATGAGAGTTGGTGTTCCGTGCCCCGGTATGTAGGCCCCTGAGGTGTCGATGATGCGGTCCAGCCTCACGGTGGGCAGGAAGTCCTCGATCAAGCGCTTGCCGAACTCCCGCCGGGCGAAAGAGCTCGATAGCAACAGGCCCACGCGGCCGTCCCAGCAGGTGAGCGAGAAAGCGCATTCGGTGAAGGGCACCGTCATTGCGAAGAGCCCGGACCGCGCGCTCGGGTAGGCGTCACGGTAGGCCAAGGCTTGCTCCTTGTCCCGGGGGACGTTGTAGGGGGGGTTGGCGGCCACGACGTCGTAGGAGGAACGTGCGAGCACGTGTGACTCCTTGGCACTCGCAGGCCAGGGAGACGGCGGCCGGGTGGGTGTTGGCGCGAAGAGGTCCGCCGAGGAGGGGGCACGCTCGCCCGCAAGGAGGGAATCCGCCTCGACCACGATCACCCGCCAGTTCGCCTCTTCGGCCCGACCGACGCCTCCGGAGAGCCGAAGAGCTTCCACCGCCAGCCGGAACCGGCTGACCATGACCGCGATCGGGTTCCGGTCGGCTCCGTGGACACAGGAGAGGGCGATCTCGACCGCCCTGTCCGGGGAGAGTCCGGGGTCCTCGGCGCGGACCTGGTCGAACACCCGGTGCAGAGCTTTCAGTAGGAAGCCGCCGGAGCCGCATGCGGGGTCGATGAACCGGATCCCGTGCTCGGTGACGGGCGCGGCCTCCTCCAACGCCGGGTCCAGCGTCTGGCGCAGGATCTCGTCGATGACGAAGCCCGGGGTGGTGAGCAGGGCGTCCATCTTGCGCGCGGTTTCCGACAGTTCCTGGTACAGCCCCCCGAAGAGCTCGGTGTTCGATTCCTCGCTTGAGCCTGAGGCGTGGGCCTTGGTGGCCTCCTTCATGGCCGCGCGGCCGTCCCCTCGGAGGTAGGTCAGCAAGCGGTGGGCGACCGCCGCACTCGGTCGGTACGTTCGCCACGATCCGGTGTCGGGGGAGAAGGCGGGGCCCAAGACGGGGTGTTCCCGAACCATGCTGTCCATCGCCTGTTCGAGTGTGTGTACTGGATCTTCGTGCGGACGGCGGTTGTCCGAAACGCCCGCTTCCTCCGTGGGGCCCGATCCGTGCGTGGGGCCCGGGTCAGAGGGCTCGCCCAGACCCAGCACTGTGGTGTCCACGAGCCCTTCTTGCTCACAGAAAGTGACGAACGTCGGGGCGAGGGCCCACATGGCGGCGGCGCACTCGATGTCGCGCCACGCCGTCGAGGAGGCCGAGACGGTTCCTCGGAAGTCGTCGAGGACGTGGAGCGTAAGTGAGCGGAGCTCTCTCAAGAGTGACGCGTAAGCCATGCCCTGCCTTCTCGATGGTGGATGTGTCCTGTTCATGGTCGCGAATATGCCGCCGTGGGGTGGTCCTCGGCCTCGGATCTCAGCATAATCTACATCATGAGTGCTTTAATTATTTGTGGGTGCTGAGATTGGCCGCTACATTGGGACCGTCCGACACCGCGACTGTGTCCCGCCCAGCTCCGCGGACCGCACCGTGCCCCTGCCCGTGACGTTCCGTTACCCCCCAAGAAAGGGGCCTTCCGCCCATGACCTCCCACGTTCTCGTGGTTCTCGCCTTCTTCGCCGTTATCGCTCTACTGAGCCTGGTAGTCGCCCTGGCCGCAGCTCTGGTCACCCGAGAGGACGGCAAGCCGTGGTCCGCGGCCATCCGGTTGGCCGGGACGGCCGTCCCGGCCACGGTGGTCGCGGTTACCGCGGTGGCGGCTTTCGTCTTCTCCGTGCTCGGGTGATGCCGGATACGGGGTCCGGGACAGGCGGCCCCGGACCGGTCGGCCCCTGAGATCCGCTGTCGGCACATGCACCATCCCGCCCACTGCCATCCGCGCTCCCGCCAGCCCTCCTCCCTCCATCCACCCGGTTCCCCAGCAGCCAGCAATCGGTGTCGTCGGCCACCTCTATGCTGGGTGGGCAGTCGGACAGGTAGAAAACGGGAGAGGGAGCGGCCGGATGGCGAACCGATGGTGGGGCAAACCCTCGGAGTTCCCCTGGGAGCAGGCCGCACTGGAGCACATCCGGGAGAAGTTCCCGACGACCGGGAACTACCGCGCCTGGGCAGGGTTCACCTTCACCGCCCGCAACCAGCGCATCCGTGAGTGCGACCTCTTCGCCGTCACCCCCACCGGCGCCTACCTGGTGGAGATCAAGAGCCACCCCGGGCGGGCCACCAACCGAGGATCCGACTGGACCTTCACCGATCGCAACGGGCGTCGCCGGACCTTCAGCAACCCCCTGCACCTGACCGACCTCAAGGCCAAGGAGCTCAAGAACCGTCTCCGGTGGGCGGCGCAGGAACTCGGCCTCGATGTCCAGGTTCCGTTCATTGAGGCCGGGGTATTCCTCTCCGACCCTGGCCTGCGGTGTGCCTTCGACGAGGTCCAGAAGGCCAATGTCTACGGGCGCAACGGCCTGGAGAAGCAGACCGGCCTGCCCGGAGTGTCTGATGGGCTGATCGACACTCCTCACAGCCGGGTCGACCCGAGGTTCCTGCGCCACGTCACCCGCCTCATGGAGAAGATCGGCATCATGCCGATGGACCGGGCTCTGCAACTGGGTGAGTACACCCTGGAGAAGCGCTCCTTCGACAGCGGTCCCACCTGGACCGACTTCAAGGCCGAACACCAGAGGCTCGGCGGTATGAGCCGCGTGCGCCTGTTCCACTACGGCGAGAACCCCTCCGAGGACGAACTCCGCTCGGTGGAACGCGCCGCCAAGCGTGAGTACATGTCCCTGGAGGGCATCTCCCACGAAGGCATCGTCAAAGCCGAGTACTTCGGGCTCATCGACGAGGGCGGCGCCGATCTCGGGCCCGCCATCGCGTTCCGGCACCACAAGTCCTGGCAGCGTCTCGACCACTTCATCGCCGAACACGGTGAAGGACTGGACGTCGACACCCGGATGGTGATGGTCCGCCAGCTGGCGGAGGCCGTCAACCACGCCCACCGCAACCGGCTCTACCACCGCGCCTTAGCCGCCCGCAGCGTGTGGGTGGAGATGGACGGCAACTACCCCCGCCTGTACATCGCCGACTGGCAGGTGGCCGCCCGGGAGAGCCTGCGTCTGCGCGGCAACCGCACCTCCCACGTCAGTTCCAGTGGCGGAGCCACCGAGCACCTGGAGTCGGCGCTGGGCAAGCGCGCCCTGGCCGCGCACGTGGAGAGGGCGGCAGAGGTCTACCTGGCTCCGGAGTTTCCCGACTTCGCCGGCCGGGCGGCGGCTCAGGACCTGTTCGGACTCGGCGCTCTCACCTATCTCGTCTTCACGGGCCGCCCACCGGCCCGGAACCGGGCTGAGCTGAGCCAGGCCATCCAGGAGCACGGCTGCCTCACCCCCGCAGCGGTGAGTGACGACATCGTGCCGCAGCTGGACACGCTGGTGCGCGAGTCCACTCAGCGTTCCCCCAACGACCGGTTGGCGACCGTGCAGGCCTTCCTGCGCATGCTCGACGAGGTCGAGGAGCGCCTGACCCTGCCCGAGGTCACCACCGATCCCCTGGTGGCCCGAACCGGCGACGAGATCACCCCGGGTTGGGAGGTCCGTGAGGTACTCGGTAAGGGGGCCACCTCCCGGGCCCTGCTCATGCGTAACGAGCGCACCGGGCGCGAGGTCGTCTACAAGGTGGCGCTGAACACCGACGCGGCAGCCGCCGCTCTGCGCAGCGAAGCGCAAACTCTGCGCGCCGTGGGTTCCCACCCGCGCATCGTCTCCATGGACAGCGCGGAGAAGGACGCGGACCCCGGGCTCCAGGAGATCGGGGAACGCACTGTTCTGGTCCTGCAACGGGCCGGCCAGCAGACGCTCGCGGAGTTCCTCGGGAAGGAGGGCGCGCTCACCAGCGGCGAACTCGACGCCTTCGGCCGCCACCTGTTCGAGATCTTCGAATACCTGGGTGAGAAGGAGATTCTGCACCGGGACATCAAGCCCGCCAACCTGGGGGTGCGGGAGATCCCCAAACAGGCACGGAGCCTGATGCTCTTCGACTTCTCCCTTGCCAGGGCGCCGCTGACCCACACCTCGTCGGGTACCCGCGGATACCTGGACCCCTTCCTAGGTGAGAAGCGCCCCTACGACGAGTTCGCCGAACGTTACGCGCTGGCCGTCACGCTCCACGAGATGGTCACCGGTGAGCTTCCCGTCTGGGATGAGGAGGGCATAGACCCAGAATTCCTCGCGGAGGACGTGCAGGTTCCCCGCCTGGCCGAGGAGGCGTTTCCCAAGCAGAGCCGGGACGCCCTGGTGAGCTTCTTTCACAGGTCTCTGCACCGACGTAGCGAAGAGCGCTTCGCGACGCTCGCGGAGATGCGCACCGCCTGGCAGGCATCCTTCCTCGCTAAGTCGGCGGCCGAGAGCCCGGTGGAGGACGAGAAGACCCGTCGGCGTAACCAGGAAAGCGCCACGGTGGACACCCCCCTCCACCTGTCCGGGCTCACCCCGCTCGCGGTGGACACCGCCCAACGGATCCTGCGCTGCGAGACCGTGGGGCAGCTCCTCCGTAAACCGGTGCGCAGCATCACGCACATGCGGGGCAGTACCCGCAGCATCCGCAACGAGCTGAGCAGCGCCACCGCGTACTGGCGCAAGCACCTGGACGTGGCCGAGTACGCCGTTCCGGCCAAGGCCAAACTGCCCAGTGGCGCAGACGACAAGGTCAAGCGCAACGCTCTGCTCGACCAGGTGATCCGGCAGCTGCTGCCCAACACCACCGACGCCAACCGTTGGTGGGTCCGGGTGGCGCGCGAGTTGCTCGGCATGCCCGAGGGCAGGCAGGGCTTCCTGGACTGGTGGCCCACCCGTCGCGAGATTGCCCGACGCTTGGAGCTGCCCGCGGAGCGGGTGGAGGAAGCGCTCCAGGAGGCCTTCGCCTACTGGGGGAAGAACGCGTCCCTGCTCGGCTCGGTCCGTGACGACGTGGTGGAGATCCTCGACGACAACAACCGGCTCCGGGAAGTGCGACAGATCGCCTCCGAGCTTCTGGCCACACGGGGTTCCACCCTGGAGACCGAGGAGCGTTCGGTGTACGCCCTCGCCACGGTGCGCGCGGTGGTGGAGTTCGAGGAGCAACGCAGCGAACAGCGCTTCGTGGCGCGGCGTTACCCCCGCAGGGTGATGGTCGCCCAGGTCATCGACAACGACCCCCTCGTTCCGGTGGAGGGCGACCTGTTCGACTACGCCGAAGCGCTCGGGGAGCGCGCCGATGAACTGGTCGCGCTCGACGGATCCGACGCCCTGCCCGGCCCCCGCACGGTCCGCGAGGTCCTGCGCGGTGCGGAGGCACCGGAGGGCATGAAGAAGTTCTCCGACACGGACCTGGTGCAGTTGGCCGCCGCTGCCTCCGAGCGGGCCGAAGCGACCCCGCGCCTTGAGCTGTACCCGGTCGATCTCGACCTGGAGCGGGCCCTGCGCATCACGCAGGCCATCGGGTACCTGGGCAAACCCGGGATCACGCCGGAACAGATCCGCGACCGCGTCCGGTCCCGGTTCCCGGCCCTTCCCGAACCGAGCCGAAAACAGCTGTACGCCCTGCTCAAGAGCAGGCACCCCAAACTCCGTGAGGAGAGGGTCAACGACACCGTCTGCTGGTACCTGGAACCGGAGTTCACCACCTACCAACCGTCCACCCACACCGGGCACCACAGCGCACCCGACCAGGTGGACACCGCCTCCCTGCAGGCCTGGCAGCGCCTGGAACAAGCCGTCCAGCGGGGCGGTTACCGCGCGCTCAAGACCTGGCTGCCCGACACCGAGCGCTCCGCCCAGATGCTCACCCGCGTGCCGGGCGCGGTGCCCTTCGACGTGTCCACCGAGTTCGTCCGGGTCGTGGACGAGGTCATGGACGCCAAGGGTCGAGGCCTGACCTGGGATCACCTGGCCAAAGCCGACAACAGCCAGCCCCGGCCCCGACCCTTCGAGACCCTGCTCCAGGAGGTGTTCCAGCACCTGGGCGACCGGATCCGCACCGCGAGCGCGGACTCACCCACCGGCCAGGGCGTGGTCGTGCTCTACCGGGCGACGCCCCTGGCCCGCTACGACGCGGGCCGCGCCCTGCTCGGCCGCCTCATCCAGGAGGCCCGCGAGGCCAACCGCGCCCCGTATGGCCTGTGGATTCTCTGCCCCATGCGCGGCCCTCAGGCCCCGGCTACCTTGGACGGTCACCCCGCGGGCATCATCGCCGATTCGGAGCAGGTGTTGCTTCCGAGGGGCTTCAGTGCCCCGGAGGCGACGCTGGTGAGCTGAGGGTCCGCGCTACCTCTGCTGATCGGAGCATCAGCAGGGGTAGCGCGATGGCCTGCCGGGCACTGGCTCACCGTCCAGTTAGCAGTGCAAGGTCGTCGGTAAGGCCCAACCTGGCGCACATCCCGTCGAAGTGCGCCGGGTCCAGCTGCTGGATCAGGGCGAACACGTCGACGAGAGCGTCCCTTCGCTCCTGGTCAAGAAGCTGCCAGTCGCCTCCTTTGGGGCTGCGGTGCGAGTTGTTGTGCACGTACGCCTTCAACCGGTCCCGACGGAGGGAATCGAGCTGGTTCCTCTCGTCCTTGAGCGCCTCATTGAGCCCAGCCGTCACATCCTCCCCCTGCTTGGGGTACCTGTACTGGAAGAAGTGCTCGAGGATCTTGCGCGCGTAATTGGGAGTGGAGGTAGCCAGCTGGACGTCGTCGCCCACCGACGTCGACTTGAGCGACGCCAACAGGTCCCGCGCCGCGCGGTGGAAGACGAGTGCGTACTCGGTGCTGAGGGCGTTGAGTTGGGGGCCGTCCAGCTCGATCGGATCCAGGACGGGAACCCGGACACTGCGACTCGTGTCGCGTGGATCCGGAGTGCGCCTCGACTTCATGATGTGCAGCGTGCCCTTCTCTGCCCACTTCTCCCGTTTTCCGGCGGTCAGGGAGTCCCGCCAGCAACGGAGGAAGGTGGTGCTGTGCGTGAGCACGAAGAGCTGCCGACACAGGACCCCAGGATCCAGGCGGGTGATCAGGGTGGAGTGGACCGCCTTCATCAGGTCGTCGTCCAGGCTGGAGACCGGGTCGTCCACCACGACGATGGTGCGTGCCAGTACGCGATCCTTCTCTTCCAAGCTCTTGAGGAAGTAGAGGAGTGCGATCGCCGTCTTCTCCCCTTCGCTCAGGTGCCGCGCAGGCTTGCCGTCCCGCAGGACCTGGTAGTTGCCGTCGACGTGGGCGAAGCTCAGTTCTTCGCGCCTGAGCAGACGGGCGATGTCGGCGTTGAGTGTCGAGAGGAAGTGTTCAGGATTCTCGCCCTCGACGGGTGTGTCCTTGAGCACTTCCTTGCACTCGTTGAGTTCGTTCTCGCAAGCTGTGAGCTGCTCGCTGAATGAAGCCTGCTCGTTGCAGTACTGCTGCCAGGTGCCCTTGATGTCGTACAGCATCTGGTGGAAGCGGCGTTCGGCTGCCTGAGCACGGTCGCGGTCCTGATTACCGACCCCTTCGTTGTGCTCGTCGATCAGGCTGCTGACCGCACTGAGATCCAGGGATCCCAGGGCTTCCGCGCCCAGCGGGGCGAGCGGGAGGAACATCGATCCCTTCTTCTCGTCAAGGCCTCCCGCGAGCTGGTCCAGGAGGAGGAGAAACTCCTGGATGTTCCCACGCACCTGCTTGACCGCGCGCTCGTAGTAGCCCTGCAGATGTTCGAAGAACTGCATATTCGGCGGAAGATCGTTGATGATGCGCTCGGCCTGGCGGCGCAGGCGGGCAATGCGCTCGCGCAGCGCCGTGATCTCCGCTTCGAGGCGGGTGTAGCCCTCGTCGAAGTGCTCCTCCAAACGGCGGACCCGAGCGCTCTCGATGGTCGAGTCGCAGAACAGGCAGGTATCGAGACCCTCGTGCAGCGCGAGCCCGGTCTGTACCCATGTGGAGTGTGAGTGGTTGCCGGTCAGCTCCTCGATCACGTTCGAGGTCACGGTACGCCCGCGCACCTCGTTGACCCGTTCCCAGAGATCCTGAGTGGTCAGACCGGGGTCGGTGAGCTCTGGAACCGGTTTCCACGCCTGGCTCACGAGCAGGGTGCGGTCCTGTTCCGTGAACCGTGCCAGCTCATCCAGCGGGGTGAGTGCTTCACGCAGGGCCGGTTCGACGTGGCGTGCGTCAAAGCCCCTCCTGAACCGGGGGTTGAAGGAGGAGAGCTCGTTCACCGCCCTCGTCCCCACCTCGCGGAGGGTTCTCTTGCGTCCGCTGTCGGCCTTGTTGTACTGCTTCTGCAGGTCTTTGCTCCGTGTGGTCAGTACCTGGATGCGTTCCAGGGTCTGCTCACGCAGTTGCTTCTGCTCGATGCTCGGTTCGCCGAAGTACATCAGCGCCGGGGCGCCTGTCTCGGCGTCCAGTGAGTCGAACCTCAGGCTCTTCCGGATGTACTCGGCGCCGAAGACGCACACGTCATCCCAGATCCAGTGTCCGGGGTCAGCGACCGCCTCCGGTTTCTCGCTGCTGTCGGACTGGATGAGCAACTCCAACCCGTGTGACCACTCGGTGTCCTCCGGAACCCCGCTGAGCAGCGTGGCCAGAGTGCTCTTCCCCGTGCCGTTCGGCGCGTAGATGACGTTCAGTCTCTCGAAGTCGATGGCGTGGGGGTGCTGCTTCCAGCCCTGGTAGCAGCGAAAGTTCTTGACATGAGTGATGCGCTTGATCACGGAGAGGGTCCTCGACGCCGATGTGCAAGGGGTTTTAGATTCCCACAGTGAGTCAGGGTTTGTGAGGGTTTTCTGTGAGTTGGGATGGCTTGAGGCGGGGGTTCCCTGAAGCAGGTGTGAACCATCCCTGAGCAGTGCTCAGCAGTCCCGGCGCCTCAGCGATTGGTCAGCTCCCGCTCCGCCCGATGAAGCTCGGACCCCGAGGCCCGGATATGCGTGGGGTGCCGCTCCTGCAGGAAGCGGCACCCCACGTTGGATCTGCGGCTGGTTACGGACCTTCCCCCTGAGTAGTGGACATCTCCCACACTGGAAACACGAGGAGGAGTCCACACCATGGTCATGAAGCACTACCCACCCGAGTTCAAAGCCGATGCTGTCGCCCTATACCGGTCCCGTCCCGGTGTGACCATCGCGCACATCGCCGATGAGCTCGGCATCAACCGCGAGACCCTGCGCAACTGGATCCGCGCTGACGACGACCAACGCTCGACACACACCTCCACACCCGCCAAGACCACCCGCCCCGGCACGGTTCCCGCTACCGAGAGCCTGGAAGATGAAAACCAGCGCCTACGCGCCCAGGTCGCCGACCTGATCCGCGACATCGGCATCCCCGGAACAGCGGTGCGCACTTCCGCGCTGCGCCAACTCGTGCTCCAGGCCCCCGCACCGGTGATTGCCCGGGCGCTGGGGTTCCACGACAAGACCACTCCCCGAGTCGTTGCCGAGGCCGGAGGGATCTGGAACCACTACGCCCCCAGCGACCACAAATAGTGATCATGGCGGCGAAAGCCACGGAATACATAGATCACTCGATCTACGGCTCTTACCAGTCTCGACCCCCGAAAACCAAAGCTCGGCGACAGGGTCTGGGGGCGGGAACAGAGGAACGGAAGCAAGCGCTACCTAAACCACACCTCTGGCTTGCTCTGCACAGTCGCACGGAGAATTATCGTGTTTCAGTCCGCATTCCTCTGCGAAGACGTTGCCCGAACTGGCGAAGGGGAGACCTTGGGGTTCGAGCGGCCTGTCATGGCGGGAGGTGTCTCCGGCGATCCAGTAATACAGGCCAACCAGAGGGGACCGTGGCCACAGTGCCAGCCCGTAACCGCCGGCAAGCCCCCAGCTGTTGCGGCGCATGAGTGGCCGCAACAGGTCGAGCAGATCCAGCCCTCGTCGGCGTCCGGCCAGAGCTGCGGTGGTCGCCGCAGCGACCAGGTCGGCCAACTGCAGCAAGGCCACGTGCTCCGAGGGGGCTGTCAGAAAGGGCAGGAGGATGCGGCCGGACTTGACGTAGTCGGTGCCCTCCGCCATCAAGGTCCGCGAGTCGACCAAGAACCGAGCGCGGTCCTTGGACCCGCCGCCGGGCTCGTCCCAGACAGCGATCCCTGTCCCTTCTTTGGCCGTGAGGTAGTACTCGAACCTCTCGAAGATCCACGGCCGTAGGAAGGGCTCACTGGCCGACTTCTCCCACCCCAGCCGTCCCTGGTCGCAGGCCACGACGATCGTCGTGATGTCACATTCGGCGGCAGCCTCCAACATGCCCCGAGCCAGGTCCACTCGGATTTGTTCGTCCGCTTCCTTGAGGAAGCTGTTCTTGGGAGGGTTCCACTTGTACTCGACATCCTCCGGGATGCTGAGACGAGAACGCAGCTCTGCGACCTGAGTGCTGTACTTCGCCACCTGGTGTTCATGAATGATCACCGCGCCCAGCACCACCAGTTCCTCCAGGCCCTCCCGAGGAAGAGGCCCTCGACCGCTCCCGCTGTCGTCCACGAACATCAGGTACACCACAGCCTCCTACATCTCCTACGAGTCCCTGTGCTGAACCCGTTCCACCTCTCATGGTCCTAGGGATCTGGGGCAGACAGGCCTGGTTCTCCCGAGGGCCCAGCAAGGGGGGCGAACCAAGTAAACCGGAAAGGGGCAACGGAGGCTCTCCGGCGAAGCCCGTTGCCCGTTTCCGACTTACCTTGTCGCCCCTCTAACATGACGCACGGTGACCAAAGAAGTCGGAGTCACGGAGAATACAAATCACTCGATCAAAGGCTCCTGCCAGTCAAGGCGGTTCGCAGAACCGAGGCGTGTGGGTGGGGATCTGAACCTTCTCAGCGACCCAGTCGGCGCAAGGCAGCCCGGAGAAAGGCATCGCGGCGGTCCGTGACCATAGCCTGGTCCAGGGTAGGGCCACCTTGCCCGGTGAGCGCCGACAGAAAGTCAGCCATGTCGGGTGGTGTACTCAGCGCGGCCACCACATCCCAATACGCCATGTTCTGGGCCTCGCGCCCTGACGACTCTTGCCAACCGGACAGAACTTCCTCGGCCGCTTGCAGCCCGAAGAAGATCGCTGCGTCGCAGCGTAGAGACCCAAGGTCGACACCGTAATGCCCGACCCCCGCAGCGTCCCAGTCAACGATGCCGGTCAGCGTGTTGCCGCTCCACATCGTGTTGCCCTGCCACAGATCGCCGTGCACCAACACAGACTCCTCACCCGAAGCAGGAGTCTTCGCAACTACCTGTTCCGCCTCCGCGAACAGCGGCGAAAGACCATGTTCGTGTCGCATACCTGCAAAGTCCACGTCCTCGAGAGGCCGGGAACGCAACGGCAACCCAGGGCGCGGTCCCATGGGCGCCGAGTGCAGTGTCGCGGCCGCTGCGCCTAACGCCCGCATGCGCTCGGTGGTGGCCCGAACCGGGATCCGGCTACTGCCCGGCACGACCGTTGTCACCACAGCAGGTACCCCGGTTTCTTCTCCCTCGATGTCGACCGCGATCAACCGAGGAGCGTCGACCCCCCGCTCAACCGCAGATTCCGGTGCCGCTGCCTCGGTTTCGAACCGCTTGCGCACCCCCTGCTCGGATCCACCGGTCCGAAGCACCACAGAAGCCCAAGGCCCGCTGCCGCGAAGACGCAGCAACCACGGGTTGGCCCCGTCACGCAGCCCCTCAACCGCGACCACCGGTGCGCCGACAACCGACGACACCCAGGCAAGCACCGCCTCAGAAGGACAAGTCACTCGGCAAGCCTAGACGTACAAGACCCCCGATGGGGGAGGACGGGAAACGCCCAAACCGAGAGCCCGTGCGCCCGCGTACGACCGCCATGTCCATGTCCCTCCGGTTGGGGGTGGTGCAGACGCCGCCGCCGAAGTCGCCCCCAGTGACCACGCGCAGTGACCGAAGCGGCAGAAGCCACGGAGAATACAGATCTCTCGATCAACGACTCTTACCAGTCTCAACCCCGTTGCCCTCGGCGCCGTCGCAGAGCAGAACCGTCGGCGCGTAGCCGGTCGCGGCGAGGGCCCGCCGCGCCCGCGCTGTCACGGCGGGGTCCGCCTCAAAGGTGACGACACGCCCTTCCGCGCCGACGAGTTCGCACAGCAGTGCGTGCATACCGGGTGAGTACAGCCCGAATATAGGCCTCGGTTTGGAGGATCCCAGGCACCACGGTGCACTCGTAGACACGGCGGCTCCGTGTCCCGGAGTCCCTGCTGAGGACCTCGTTCTGCGGACCCTGCATGCCCGCGCGTTCCTGGACACGCCACTCGACGTACATCGTTTCCAGGACACGGAGACGGGCGACGATCTCCTCAGCCGCGCGCGCCTGCCCGCACGCTGCGGCCCATGCATGGACGTCTGCGCAGGTAGGGGTCTGGCGTCCCGTTTCCAGTCGGGAGACCTTCGGCTGGCTCCAACCCAGTGACGCGGCGAGCTGCGAACCGGTCAGGCCCGCGCCGGTTCGCAGCTCTCGGAGGCTCCGCCCGATCTCGTGGCGGGCGCGTTCGAGGGAGTAGGACACCTACGCAGTAAACCGTTTCGGTGCATCGGGGGCGTAGTCGCGGTGGGGGACGGCGTAGTGCCAGGCGATGTCGCGCCACTGGCAGTGCTTGGCTACCGTCGCCGGGTCGTCGATGAACTCGTACTCGAAAGGGGTGTCGTCTTCGTCGAAGTGCAGGACGCAGACCCACCGGCTGTCGAAGAGCCAGAAGTCGCGCTGCGGTAGCTTCTCGACCGCGGTGTGGTGGCGGGGGAGCCATCGGATGTCCTCCCCAGCCTCCTCGTTGAACTGCGTGGCAGCGTGTTCCCAGCGGATGTAGTCGCTCAGCGGCTCACTGACCACGCGGACCCGCTGCCAGAGTTTCCCCGCACTACGGGCCTCGCGGACCTTGCTGTGCCAGGCGGAGGTGCGGGCGTGCTTCTCCTCGAGGGAGATATCGCCGGTGCGGAGCCAGTACTCGAACTCTTCCCGTTCCGCTGAGACGTTGTACCGGTCGCGGACCTCAAGCTTCCACGTGGTGTGCTCGAAGTCCAGGAACTGCTGTGCGAACTCTTCCTTGGTGAGAACCCTGGTCACGGGGACTTCTCCTTGTCGGCGAACCGGAGGAGCTTCTCAGGGACTTCCACCACCGTCTCGTTCTCGGCCAGGTCCCGCAGGTCGGCGAGTGCTTCGGGATCAGTCACCTTGTACCCCTGCACGACGATGGTGCCCCGGTCGGTTCGGTACAGGGTGGGGCAGTCGCCGTCCCGGCTGTCGGTACCCAGGAACTCCAGACGCATGGCATCAAGCCTCTCGGCTAGTCACGGATATTCATGACAGGTCCAGGATTGACGACAGAACGCATCCTGACAACTGCTATACGTGTCCGACGTTGGCCAGGAACGGCTGCGCCAGGGGCCCCGCTTGCGGTTGGGGGCCCTGGCGCGTCAGGTTCAGGTCTCAGCTGCGGGTGGAGGTGAGGAAGGCGGCCCACTCGGCGGAGGGGAAGGGCATATGGCCCTTGGCGGGGTTCTTCGAGTCCCGGACGGCAGCGCCGTCGGCACACAACGCCTGCCCTGTAAGGGTTTCCGGGTGTCCGGAAGGGGTCATCGCCTTTACCTCGACGTACCGTCACCGTAGCCTCGCCGGGGGCGTGCCCGCCCCTTGAAATCGGGAATACGCGACCCCTCGGAGACGATGTGCGGCGACGCCAAAGACTCGCACTGATGCTGCAGCTGTTTCTCGTGCTGGCTGCTGGTCTGCTGGGGGTGGTCACCAATTTCGCCACCGACGGGCAGCAGACCTCCCTTCCCCTTCAGGTTCTGGAGCGGGCCGCCGTGCCGGGGTTGGTTCTCATCCTCGCGGCCTTGCTCATCGGCCATTTCGTGGCCTACAGGCTGGAGAACCCGCCGTCTCCCTCGTTCACTTGGGAGCCGGGGCGCTCCCCCTACCCCGGCCTGGCCTCATTCCACGAGGACGAGGCCGCGGTCTTCTTCGGCCGTACCGCGCAGACAACCGAGGCCATACGCCGTCTCAACGCTGTCGGCACCGACTCCCACGAGCGCTTCCTGGCCGTTATCGGAGCCTCCGGCAGCGGCAAGTCCTCCCTCGTTCAGGCCGGAATCCTGCCCCGGCTGCGAAGTCGGAGCTGGAACGTGCTGCCCGTCATGGTGCCCGGAACCGATCCAGTCGGGGCTCTGGCCAATGCTCTGGCCGCTGCCACCGACCACGCGCACGCCGACGCCTACGCCCGCCGCATCCGGCGTGACAGCGGCGAGCTCCTCACCCAGCTGCAGAAAATCCGTCGCGAGGGCGGCGGACCCCGCCGCACCGTTCTGATCATCGACCAGCTGGAGGAGCTGGTCACGCTCAGCGGTGAGCACGACCGCTCCCTCTTCCTGCGCACCCTGCGCGAAGCCCTGCAAGGAGACCGTCACCTACGCGTTGTGGCCACCCTGCGTGTGGAGTTCCTCGGCGATCTCCTCAACGGTGAGGCCGCAGAACTGTTCACCAACCCCCTGGCCTTGGGTGCGCTCGACCGCCAGCACCTCGTCGAGATCATCGAACGCCCCGCCGAGGCAGCCGGTCTCCGCTTCGAGGACGGCTTGGTCGAGCAGATCGCGGCAGACACCGGAAGCGGTGACGCCCTGCCCCTGCTCGCCTACCTCCTGCAGGAGATCCACATCCGCGCAGGTACGCGCGGGACCGCCACCCAGGCCGACTACCGGGCGCTCGGCGGTGTGGAGGGAGCACTGACCCGCCACGCCGACCAGGTCACAGCGGAGCTGCGCGCGGACTCCGACCTCGACCGCATCCTCCGGATCCTGCTGCGATTCGTCACCGTTACCAGCGGCGACGCTACGCGCCGCCGAGTGCGCTTGGATGAACTCGACGAACGCGACCGACACATCGTTGACGCCTTCGTTGACGCACGTCTGCTGGTCAGCGATGTCCAGGACGGCGGCCCCGTCGCCCAGGTCGCCCACGAGGCACTCTTCCGCCAATGGGCTCCGCTGCGCCAACAGGTGGAGGCACACACCGAACGACTGCGCCAGCGCGCAGAGCTGGAGCGCTGGGCGGGTGACTGGCAGAGTTCGGGACACCACCCCGACTACCTGCTCACCGGGGCCCGGCTGGCCACCGCCGAACGCTGGTTGGAGGCCCTGCGTGACGATGAGCAGCAAACCTCGGCGCTCACCGCCTTCGTCGATGCTTCCCGGCGCCGCGACCACCGTTTCCTGCGCCGTGTGTCGCTCTCGATCGCCGAATACGTCTTGGCCGGTGTCGAGGAGCATCCCGAGCTGGCGGTCCTCCTCACTCTGGCCGCACTGGAGGAGTGCGACCCCGCTCCCGTCGTACGCGGCGCACTGCTGTCGGCCCTCGCACACAGCCACTGCTCCGCCGTCCTGACCGGCCACACGGACACCGTCCGCAACCTGTCCTGGTCACCCGACGGTGCCCGGATCGCCACCGCGTCCCGCGACGGCACCGCGCGTCTGTGGGACACCCGGGGCGGATTGCTCCGGGAGCTGCGCGGCCACATGGGGATGGTGGAGATGGCGGCCTGGTCGCCGGATTCACGGCGTCTGGCCACCGCCTCCCGCGACAACACCGTGCGGATATGGGAGGCCAGCACCGGTGCAACCCTCCTGCGTCTGACCGACGCCACCGACGTGGTGCGTGGTGTGGCCTGGAGCCCCGACGGAACCTACGTCGCCTCGGCCTCGCGCGATCGCGTCATCCGGATTTGGGAGGCGGAGACCGGGCGCTTGAGCGCACAGTTGACCGGACACACCGACAACGTCCTGGGCATCCGCTGGTCGCCCGACGGCACCCGCTTGGCCACCGCCTCCCATGACCGGAGCGTCATCGTCTGGGACGTCGTCGAAGCCCGCCAGGACGTTCGGCTCGCGGGCCATCGCGACTTCGTCGAGGGCGTGTCCTGGCACCCTGACGGAACCCGGATCGCCACTGCTTCGGGCGACCACACCGTCCGAGTGTGGAACGTTGCCACAGGTGAGCAGCTCCTCCTGCTGCGCGGTCACCGCGACCGCGTGTGGAACGTGGAGTGGTCACCCGATGGCCGTCTGCTGGCTACTGCCTCTGCCGACCGCACCGCCCGGGTCTTCAGCGCCGAGGACGCAGAGGAACGCGCTGTACTACGGGGCCATACCGATGCCGTCTGGGGCGTGGCCTGGTCCCCCGACGGCAGGCGGTTGGCCACGGGGTCGGAGGACGCCACAGCACGCCTGTGGGAGATGGAGCCCAGAACCGTGGAACACGCCGTCCACCACGCGGAAGGCACGGCGGTCAACGCCCTCAGTAGCCAGGGCGAAACCCTCGCCGCAGCGGGTGAGGACGGGAGCGTTCGCGTGTGGGAGCGGAGTACCGACCAGTCCATCCCCTTGCAGGGACACACCGGCACGGTGCGCGACGCAGCGCTGTCCCCGGACGGCAGAGTCCTCGTCTCGGGCGGTATCGACCGGTGCGCTCGGCTGTGGAACCTGGAGACAGGCGAGTCACTGGCCGAACTAGCCCATGAGGACGCCATCGTGGAGTCGGTGGCGTGGTCTCCCGACGGCGACCGCTTCGCCACCGGAGCCCAGGACCGGAGCATCCGCGTGTGGGACGCCAGCGACGGCACTCTGCTGGCCGTACTGCGCGGTCACCAGGACTGGGTCGTGGGCCTGGCCTGGTCCCCAAGCGGGCGGATGATCGCCTCCTGTTCCGACGACCGCACCGCACGGGTATGGGACCTGAGCACGGGTCGCGAGAGCGCCGTGCTCACCGGACACGAGAACTGGGTGGACTCTGTCTCCTGGGCCCCCGACGAGGCACGCTTGGCCACCTCGTCGGCGGATTGGACGGTGCGGGTGTGGAATCTGGCCACGGGGCAGACCGAACGGGTGCTCACCGGTCATGGCGGCCGTGTGCCCGCTGTGGCCTGGTCACCAGACGGTGCGCGTCTGGCGACCGTCTCCCACGACCGCACCGTCCGTGTCTGGGACACACAGAATGGGGGCGAACCCCTGACGGTGGGCGTGCACCGGGACCGCGCCCTGAGCCTCACCTGGAGCGGGGGATCACGACTGCTCGCCTCCGGTTCGGCCGACGGCACCGTACGGGTATGGGACGCTGACATGTCCTTGGAGGAGTTGATGCGCGTGGCACGGCGGCGCACCTTCCGGGCACTGACACGGCAGGAGCGACGCGCGCACCTGCTCACGTTCGGTGAGGAGGAAGAACCGGGTCAGTAGACCCGGGTGACCTCGCGGGTCTCGGTGGAGACCAGGTAGTCCTTGGGGTCCAGGGCCATCGCTTCGCGCTTGGGGGAGTCCCAGTACTGGCGGTTGCGCTCGGCGAAGGTCTCGGGGCCGTCGTAGGAGATCTCCCAGATGAAATGGTGGCGCTCCCGGTCGGTCCAGGCGCCGCCGAGGGAGAACCCGAACTCCAGGCGTAGCGGGACGATCTCCTCCCTCCAGCGCTGGACCCACTCGTCGAGCAGGCCCTCTTTGACGGTGTAGGTGCGTACCTGCGTGGTGGTGGCCACGGCGGTGCCTTCCTTGAGGTGGTGGCGTGGTGTGGAAGACGTCGGCGCCTCACCTGGGATGGGTCAGACGCCGACGGTGGGGTTTGGCTCGTGGTGGCGGGGCTCAGGCGCGGGTGGAGGTGAGGAAGGCGGTCCACTCGGCGGAGGGGAAGGGGACGTGGCCGTGGGTGGGGTGCTTCGAGTCCCGGACGGCAGCGCCGCAGGGCAGGTCAGCGACCTCAACACAGTTCTGGCTTTGAGCGCTGCTGTAGCTGCTCTTCTTGAAAATCAACTCGTCGTTCACGGTTTGCTCTCTAGGGCTTCTAGAACTTCTGTAATGACCCTGGCGGACTGCGCTGCGCTCATCGCAGAGCCTTGGACGTCACCAAAGGTGACGCTATGCGCTTCCACTTCGTCCGATTCTTCCAGAAAAAGCCCACCTGAGGCGGTGTCCACGAACACGATCGGGGCATCAAGCGGGTCCGGGAAGTCCAAGATGCTGAACGGCGCGACAAATGCTGCATGCGCACCTGCATCGAAGGGCACTACCTGAAGATCGATGTTGGGAAGCTTGGCCATGTGAAGCAGGTGACGTAGTTGCTCAGCCATGACCTCTGAGCTGCCGATCACGCGGCGTAGAGCGGCTTCATCCAGGGTCACGCGCAGGCTTGCGGGTTTGAACTGCGTCAGAATATCGCGTCGTCCCATACGTGCGTTGACACGGCGTTCGCTCGCCTCTGCGCTCGTGTAGCGTCCACCTTCGAACAAGGCGCGGGCGTAGTCGGGCGTTTGAAGAAGGCCGGGGACCACCAGCCCTTCAAAGGTGCGGATGGCTGACGCTTCCGCCTCGAAGTCCGGAAGCGACTGCGGCCCGAACACCTCCTTGTACTTCGACCACCAACCTCGGACTCGCGCGTCTCGGGCTAGAGCGTGTAGGGCCTCGCGTTTGTCGGCATCAGTGACCTGGTATAGGTCCAACATCCTGTCGAGGTCATCGGCCTTGATCGTCTGTGTCTCAGCAGTTTCGATCTTGCTCAGTTTGCCGGTAGCCCACTTGAGCGACTTCACCACCTGCGTAGTGGTCAGATTCGCTTCGGTGCGGGCCCGCTTGAGCTCAGCGGACAGACGTCGGCGACGGAGGGTAGGGCTATGAGGACGCTGCATGCTGACAGTGTAGCCCGTATTGAGTGAATATCCCATCCAGAGGTTGACTCTAGTGATATTCACTATTAGCTTGAAGGTGTAGTCAGTGATCGGTGCCTCACCCAGAGTCCCGGTTCCTCAGACTATGCCGTGCCCCTTTCCCTCCGCGGGGAAATCGTGAAGGTCACTCAGCCTTGCGGGCACACCCTCGAACCACTCACTGC
The DNA here is from genome assembly GCF_054778635.1 of Nocardiopsis nanhaiensis. Taxonomy (NCBI): domain Bacteria; kingdom Bacillati; phylum Actinomycetota; class Actinomycetes; order Streptosporangiales; family Nocardiopsidaceae; genus Nocardiopsis; species Nocardiopsis nanhaiensis. The sequence continues at coordinate 3,297 of NZ_BAAGZJ010000032.1, read as the reverse complement.
TTCCGCCTGCGTAAGGAGTCTGTTCGTCATGCCCGCAACCGCCCCCATGCCCCCGCTCCCAGAGGTCACCCTCCCTCTCGCGGAGCTGGTCCCGGCCCACCAGCGGCACTACTTCACCGGCCGCGCCGGGATGCGCTACTTCAGCACCCGCTGCTACACCTTCGGCCGCTCGGTGCAGTACATGCCCCTGGTCCGGGCCTTCCTGGACACCTGCGCCGCCGAGCACAGCGGCGACTTCCGGTACCTGTTCACCCTGCTCGGCAGCGAGCTCGCCAACAATGCGCTGACCCACTCGCGCTCGGGGGAGCCCTACGGGGTCTACACGCTCAAGTGCGAGCGTCGTGACAACGGTCTGCGTCTGACCTGCCGGGACCAGGGCGCTAAGGCAACGGCTCAGGACACCCCGGGCCGTTTCGAGTACCTGTCCACCGACGCCTCGCGGCTCAACAGCGAGGCCGAGTCCGGCCGGGGCCTGGCGATGGTCGAGGCCCTGGCCACCAGTTGGGGTGACAACGGGTTCACCGGTACCCGTCAGGTCTGGTTCTTCCTGGCCGCGGACCTGTCTGGCAGCCGCTGGAACGCGCTGCTCTAACCAGCACTCACGCAGCACACGCCAAACGTGAAGAGGGCCCAGGAAAGCGCGGCAACGCTTCCCGGGCCCCGACAATCCCGAATCCCAGACCTCGCATAGTCAGAAAGCAGGATCAGTGACGCATCCTATCCCCGCACCCCGCCCCTCCAGCGACCCCCTCTACCGGACCCCGCCCCGACGCGGCCCGCTGCCCGGCCCGTTCTGCCCTTCCTGTGAGCACCCGTCCTGCCGCCGTCGCCGAGCCCAGCACCTGCCCCGCCTGGGCGGGCACCGCTCTGAGTACTCGCGCGAGCACGCCCGAGTCGCCGCGCTCCAGGCCCGCAACCCGCACCTGCTCCTCTGGTTCGGGGAGGCCACGCTCTCTTACTGGGTCGCCGGGCCCACCGGCCTGACCGAGGCCCGAACGCCGCGTGAACTGCTGCTCCTGCTGGACCCGGCCCCGGCAATGGTCTGACCCGTTGGCCCCTTCATCGGCGGTGGCTCACCCCGGAACACGGGTGGTCACCGCCGCTTCAACCGTTCCCAGACCAGATGTGGCATGGACCTACCGTGGAGTGGGCTTTCCGGGTGCGAGCAGGTGCTTTCAGCGGACAGAATGGAGGGGTACCCCGTCCCTCATCGTTGTTCTGGAGCCCTCGTGGTCGATCACGCCCTGTTGCTGAAGGACCTACAGAAGCAAGTCCGCTTGCTGGAGACGGATCTACGGGAACGCAGTGAGGACCCCACGGCTATCAAGGGGCTCAACTCGGAGGGCAAGCCGGAGACCTTCGACGCGGCTCTGAAGCGCGAGTATCAGAAGGCCCGGGACGCCGAACGCACCGCGACCACCGAGAGCGCGTGGCGTGAAGGCCAGGTGACACAGGCCGCCGTGGCGTGGGTGCTGGCGACGGTGTTCGTCCGCTTCTGCGAGGACAACGAACTTCTCGAACAGCCCTTCATCGCCGGGCCGAAGGGCGAGCACGACCGGTACAACATCGCTCAGGAACTCAAGGACGCCTGGGTCCTCCAGGGGCGCAGCGAGAACCCGGATGCCCCCGAGCGGACCGACCGTGACTGGCTGGAGCACGCCTTCGCACAGATGAGTGTGTCATCGGTGATGGCCGGACTGTTCGACAAGAAGCACAACCCGATGTGGAGCATCACGCCGTCCCACCAGGCGGCCGGGACCTTGATCGGCTTCTGGCGGTCTGTGGGCGACGACGGGCACCTGGTCCACGACTTCACCGACCCCGAGTGGAACACCCGCTTCCTCGGCGACCTCTACCAGGACCTGTCCGAGGAGACGCGTAAGACCTACGCACTGCTCCAGACCCCAGAGTTCGTCGAGGAGTTCATCCTCGACTACACCCTTGAGCCTGCTGTGGAGGAGTTCGGGCTTGACGGGAATCGGATCTACCAGTCCAAGAGTGAGGGCTTCCGCCTGATCGATCCGACCTGTGGTTCGGGGCACTTCCTGCTGGGGGCTTTCCACCGGCTGCTTGAGAAGTGGCGCGAGGCCGAGCCTGGTGCTTCGGACTGGGACTTGATCAACCGCAGTTTGCGCAGCGTGCACGGCGTCGACAAGAACCCCTTCGCGGTCGCGATCGCACGCTTCCGTCTCCTCATCGCCGCGATGAAGGAGGGCGGGATCACTGGTCTCAGCGCAAGCAACCCTGAGTGGCCCATCGTCGTGGCTTCCGGAGACTCCCTTCTGCACGGGCGAGGGGCGCCGCAGCGTCAAGATGATTTGTTCAGTGTCAGTGACGTTCACCGATATTCAACTGAGGATGTCGACGAGTACGATCGAAAATTCGATCTCTTGGGAGTGGCCAGCTACCATGCGGTGGTCGGCAACCCTCCCTACATTACAGTAAAGGACAAGCAGGAGAACCAGAACTACCGGGATAGGTACGGGACCTGCTCGGGTACGTATGCTCTCTCTGTGCCGTTCGCGGAACGGTTCTTCAATCTCGCTAAGCGTGCGGGGGGCGACAGGGTCGGTGCCGGGTTCGTTGGCCAGATTACTGCTAACTCGTTCATGAAGCGAGAGTTCGGGAAGAAACTCATTGAGGAGTATTTTCGGAACGAGGTTCGCCTCACGCATGTGATCGACACCTCAGGTGCTTATATTCCTGGCCATGGTACACCGACGGTGGTCCTGTTTGGGAGAAACGAGAAGAACTCGCACAAGGGTTCAATTCGAGCTGTGCTTGGAATCCGGGGGGAACCACAGCAGCCCGAGGTTCCAGCTGAAGGCTTGGTCTGGTCTTCGATTGTCAGCCAGATCCGGGAAGTCGGAGAAACAGAATCGGAATGGGTCAGTTCCGGAGATCTTCCTTGGGGAAGCTTTAAGGAACACCCTTGGAGTATGGCTGGTGGTGGGGCTTCGGACTTGATGTCGCTCATTGACTCTCCTGATCGAACCTGTCTGAAAGAAGTGGCTTCATCTATCGGAGTGTCGGTGACCAGTGGGGATGATGATGCCTATATCGTGCCCGCTGATCTAAAGAATCGATTTCCAGCACTCCCGTTGATGCGGATAGTTGAAGGTGACGAGATTGGAGACTATGTTATTGGGGGGTCCACCCTCTCGGTTTGGCGGCTCTTCCCAGATGAAGGTGTAGGTCGGCCGGGCGCGTCGGTCCGCAGATAGACGTCGAGGTCTCCCGACGATGGAGGTTCCTACGCCATCCATCCGAAAGACCTCGACGTGCCCGACGCTACCC
>NZ_BAAGZJ010000031.1:0-79640 GCF_054778635.1 Nocardiopsis nanhaiensis | reverse complement strand
CGCCCGGGCGCCCGCAGCCGCCACGGGGTCCACGCGGGGCCGCCCATCCGCCAGCCGTCGGGGATGGCGAAGCGGTCGGCGTTCGGCGGGCCCTCGAGGTCCAGCTGGTGGTCCAGCGCGGCGGCCGCGTACACCTCCTCGGGTACCCCCTCGGGCGCGGGGGCGGGCGGGTCGGCGGCGATGAGGTCGGTGCTCAGGTCGCCGGCGACCACACGCGGATGGCGCAGCAGCCGGCGCAGATAGGCGGTATTGGTGACACAGCCCAGCAGCATGTAGGAGCCGAGCGCCGCGTCCATCCGGTCCAGCGCCTCGGACCGGTCCGAGCCCCAGGTGATGACCTTGGCCAGCATGGGGTCGAAGTCGGAGGTCACCGCGCCGCCCTCGGCGATACCCGAATCCACGCGCACGCCCGGTCCCGCGGGAGCGTGCAGCGCCAGGACTGGCCCGCCCGAGGGCAGGAATCCGCGGTCGGCGTCCTCGGCGTAGATCCGCGACTCCACCGCGTGCCCGGCCCAGGACACCTCGTCCTGGACGAACGGCAGCGCCTCCCCGGCGGCCACGCGGACCTGGAGTTCGACCAGGTCGACGCCGCGCTCGCCGCGGACCGCCACGACCTCCTCGGTGACGGGGTGCTCGACCTGCAGGCGGGTGTTCATCTCCAGGAAGGAGAACGCGACCTCTTCGCCGTCGGTATCGGCGATGAACTCCACGGTTCCGGCTCCCACGTATCCGCAGGAGCGGGCGGCGGCCACGGCGGCCGCGCCCATGGTGGCGCGCTGTGCGTCGGTGAGCAGCGGCGACGGCGCCTCCTCCACCACCTTCTGGTGGCGGCGCTGCAGGCTGCACTCGCGTTCGCCCAGGTGCAGGACGTTGCCGTGGCTGTCGGCCATGACCTGCACCTCGATGTGGCGCGGCCGCTGGACCAGTTTCTCCACGAGCAGGGTGGCGTCGCCGAAGGAGGCCAGGGCCTCGCGGCGGGCGGCCGCGGCGTCGGCGAGCAGGGTGTCGGGGGAGTGGACGGCTCGCATGCCCTTGCCGCCGCCTCCGGCGGAGGGCTTGATGAGCAGCGGATAGCCGGTCTCCTCGGCGGCACGCCGGAGCTCGTCGTCGGCCAGGGGCTGCCCGGGCTTCTCGGTGAAACCGCCGAGGACGGGAACGCCGGCGGCGGCCACGGTGTCCTTGGCTCGGATCTTGTCGCCCATGGCCTCGATGGCGGAGGCGGGCGGGCCGACGAAGACCAGCCCCGAGTCGGTGCAGTGCCGGGCGAAATCGGCGTTCTCGGACAGGAAGCCGTAGCCGGGGTGGACCGCCGTGGCGCCGCTGTCCAGCGCGGCGGCGACGATCGCGTCGGCGTCCAGGTAGTGCTCCACTCGGAACGCCTCGTCGGCGGCGAGCGTGTGCGGGGCCTCGGAGTCGGCGTCGGTGTGCACCGTGACCGGGCTGATGCCCATCCGGCGCAGGGTGCGCATGATCCGGAGCGCGATCTCTCCGCGGTTGGCGACCAGCACGGTCGCCGGTGTACTGCTGCCTGATGAGCTGGTGGGCGTCGTGGTCAAGGGTTTCCTCACATCCGGAAGACGCCGTAGCCCACCGGGTCCAGCGGCGTGTGGCGGGCGGCGGACAGGGCCATGGCGAGCACGTCGCGGGTGTCGGCGGGGTCGATGACGCCGTCGTCCCACAGGCGGGCGGTGGAGTAGTAGGGGCTGCCCTGCTCCTCGTACTGGTCGCGGATGGGCGCCTTGAAGGCCTCCTCTTCCTCGGCCGACCACTCCTCGCCGCGCGCCTCCTTCTGGTCGCGGCGGACGGTGGAGAGCACCGAGGAGGCCTGTTCGCCGCCCATCACGGAGATGCGGGCGTTGGGCCACATCCACAGGAAGCGGGGCGAGTAGGCGCGGCCGCACATCGAGTAGTTGCCCGCGCCGAAGGAACCGCCGATGACCACGGTGAACTTGGGGACCCGGGCGCAGGCCACGGCGGTGACCATCTTGGCGCCGTGCTTGGCGATGCCGCCCGCCTCGTAGTCGCGGCCGACCATGAACCCGGAGATGTTCTGCAGGAACACCAGCGGGATCGAGCGGCGGTCGCACAACTCGATGAAGTGCGCGCCCTTGAGCGCGGACTCGGCGAACAGGATGCCGTTATTGGCGATGATCCCGACGGGGTGGCCGTTGATGTGCGCGAACCCGGTGACCAAGGTGGTGCCGTACTCGCTCTTGAACTCGGTGAACTCGCTGCCGTCGACGACGCGGCCGATGACCTCGCGCACGTCGTACGGGGTCCGGGTGTCTGCGGGCACCACCCCGTAGAGCTCTTCGGGGTCGAGCTCGGGCGGGCGCGGTTCGCGGACCTCCCAGGCCGGGGGATCGAGCGGGCCGAGGGTGTCGGCGATCCGCCGCACCTTGGTGAGGGCGTCGGCGTCGTCGTCGGCGAGGTGGTCGGTGACCCCGGAGACCCGGGAGTGCAGGTCGCCCCCGCCCAGGTCCTCGGCGGTGACCTCCTCGCCGGTGGCCGCCTTCACCAGGGGCGGGCCGCCCAGGAAGATGGTGCCCTGTTCGCGGACGATCACGGCCTCGTCGCTCATCGCCGGGACGTAGGCGCCGCCGGCGGTGCACGAGCCCAGGACCGCGGCGATCTGCGGGATGCCGGCCCGGGACATGGTGGCCTGGTTGTAGAAGATGCGGCCGAAGTGCTCCCGGTCGGGGAAGACGTCGTCCTGCATGGGGAGGAAGGCGCCGCCGGAGTCGGCCAGGTACACGCAGGGGAGGCGGTTGTGCAGCGCCACCTCCTGGGCGCGCAGGTGTTTCTTGACCGTCACCGGGTAGTAGCTGCCGCCCTTGACCGTGGCGTCGTTGGCGACCACCACCACCGGCCGACCGGCGACGCGGCCCACCCCGGCGATCATCCCGGCGCCGGGGGCGTCGTGGCCGTCCTCGCCGTAGAGGCCGTACGCGGCCAGCGGCGCGATCTCCAGGAACGGCGAACCGGGGTCGAGGAGGAGGTCGACGCGGTCGCGGGGGAGGAGCTTGCCGCGTTCGACGTGTCGGGCGCGGGTCTTCTCGGGGCCGCCGAGAGCCGCGGTCGCGATCCGCTCCCGCAGCTCCAGCGCGAGCGCACGGTTCGCGGCGTCGTTGGCGGCGAACGCTGGACCGGCGGTGTCCACCGCCGAACCGAGCACAGGTGCCCTGCTCATAGAGTCCTCTCGTGGAGGGATGTTAATGCTCACTAACAACAGTGATGTTAGTAACTACTAACATGGGTGTCCAGAGTCCGGGTGGCATGAGTCATCGGACGGGGACGAGGAGAGGCGGGCGCATGGGCGCGAGACCGGCGAGTCACAGATCGACGGGCCAGCAGTCGACGGGCCAGTCGACAGGGCAGCAGGGACAGCAATCTGCGGGCCAGCGGCCGATCGGACAGCGGCGGACCGCGATCCTGGGTGCGGCGGCCGAACTCTTCGCCGCGCGCGGCTACCGGGGCGTGACGATCGACGACCTCGGCCGCGCGGTGGGCACCACGGGTCCGGCGCTCTACCGGCACTTCCCCGGCAAGGAGGCGCTGCTCGGCGAGGTCCTCGTGGACATCAGCGAGCGCCTCGCCGAACAGGGGCGCAGCCTGGTCGGCCGGGCCGACGCCCCCGAATCGGCCCTGGAGTCCCTGCTGCGCGGACACATCGAGTTCTCGCTGGACGAGCCCGACCTCATCACCGTCCACGACCGGGAGCTGGGCAATCTCACCGACCAGGACCGCCGCCGGGTCCGGCGCCTCCAACGCGGTTACGTGGAGGAGTGGGTCAACGTCCTCGCCGAACTGCGGCCCGGAACCCCACCCGCCGCGCTGCGCGCGTCGGTGCACGCCGCCTTCGGGCTGCTCAACTCCACCCCGCACAGCCGGGGCGACCTGTCCCGCGAGGAGATGGCCGACCTGCTCCTGAGCATGGGCACCGCGGCGCTGCTCGCCCAGGGGACCGCCCCATCGCCGACATGAACCCCCATTGATCGTCACTTGAACCGCTCGCGGGTAGGGGGCGCACAGACACCCCGGACCCGACATCCGGGGTGTGCGCGTACACCTACGAGGGGGAAAGTTCCATGGTCGACAACCGACCGGAGTCCCGGGCCACCACCACGAACGCGGGCATCCCCGTGGCCAGTGACGAACACTCGCTGAGCGTGGGCAGGGACGGGCCCCTGGTGCTCCACGACGCCTACCTCATCGAGAAGATGGCCCAGTTCAACCGGGAACGCGTCCCCGAGCGCGTGGTCCACGCCAAGGGCAGCGGTGCCTACGGCGTCTTCCGCGTGACCAACGACGTCAGCCAGTACACCTGCGCGGACGTGTTCCAGCCCGGCCGGGAGACACCGATGCTGGCCCGGTTCTCCACCGTGGCGGGTGAGATGGGCAGCCCCGACACGTGGCGTGACCCGCGCGGCTTCGCGTTGAAGTTCTACACGCGCGAGGGCAACTACGACATGGTCGGCAACAACACCCCGGTGTTCTTCATGAAGGACCCCCAGAAGTTCCAGGACTTCATCCGGTCCCAGAAGCGCGACCCGCGCACCGGTCTGCGGGACAACACCATGCAGTGGGACTACTGGTCGCTGTCGCCGGAGTCCTCGCACCAGGTGACCTGGCTGATGGGTGACCGGGGCGTCCCGAAGACCTGGCGCAACATGGACGGGTTCAGTTCGCACACCTACCAGTGGATCAACGCCAAGGGGCACCGCTTCTGGGTGAAATACCACTTCCGGACCGACCAGGGCAACGACTTCCTCACCCAGGAGGAATCGGACCGGCTGGCCGGTGAGGACGCCGACCACCACCGCAGGGACCTGTTCGAGGCGATCGAGCGCGGCGACCACCCGTCCTGGACGCTGAGCATGCAGATCATGCCGGTCGACGAGGCCGCGGACTACCGGTTCAACCCGTTCGACCTGACCAAGGTGTGGCCCAAGGGCGACTACCCGCTGATCGAGGTCGGCCGGATGACGCTGAACGAGAACCCGGAGAACCACCACATCCACATCGAGCAGGCCGCCTTCGAGCCCTCGAACCTGGTGTCGGGCATCGGCCCGTCGCCGGACAAGATGCTGCTGTCCCGGCTGTTCTCCTACCCCGACACCCACCGCTACCGGATCGGGGTCAACTACACGGAGCTGCCGCCCAACCGGCCGCATGTGCCGGTGCGCTCCTATGCCAAGGACGGGCAGATGCGCCAGTACCCGCCGAACACCGGCGCCGTCTACCACCCGAACTCCTTCGGCGGCCCCAGTGCGGGCAGCGAGGAGGGGGTCGACCAGGCCAGCTGGCAGGTGGAGGCCGCCGACCTGGTGCGCGAGGCCTACACCCAGCACCGCGACGACGACGACTTCACCCAGCCCCGGTCGCTGATCCGCGACGTCATGGACGACGCGGCCCGCGACCGGCTCGTGAACAACGTGGTCGGCCACATCTCCGCCGTCACCGACGACGGCATCCGGGCACGGGCGGTGAAGTACTGGACCGACATCGACCCGGGGATCGGCGAGCGCGTCTCCGCCGGGCTCAACGGCAGCTGACCCGAAGCCGAACACGCCGAGCTCACGGTACTCAGCGAACACACAAGGGGGCGGGCGGTCGATGACCGCCCGCCCCCGCCCTGGGAGTCCGAGTCACGGACCCGTGCGGGTCAGGTGAGGTCGGTGACGCCGCCGACCTCGTCGGTGATCTCGTCGACCGGCGCCTCGACGTCCTCCACCGGTACATCGACGTCGTCGGTGACATCGTCGGTGTCGGCGGGCAGGTCATCGGTACCGACCGGGAGGTCGAGCTCCTCAAGAGCGCCCAGCGGGTCCTCGAGCTCCAGCAGCGCCTCGAGCGCCTCCAGCGCGTCGGGGTCGCTGAGCAGCTCCACCGCGTCCTCGTCGGCCAGGACTTCCTGTACCTGCGGATCCTCCAGGAGGGCCTCCGCCTCGGGGGACAGCTCCTCGACCGGTTCGGTGACGTCCTCGACGGGCTCCGTGACGTCCCCTTCGGGATCAGTAACGTCCTCGACGGGCTCGGTGACTTCGTCGACGGGCTCGGTGACGTCGTCCGGCGGGTCGGCGAAGGCGGCCCCCGCCCCGAACACGGTCAGTCCTCCGGCCAGCACGGTGGTGGCGGCGATCTTGCTGAACGCACGCATACGCGTTCCTTGCCCCTTTCTGTGACACGGGCCAGCACTCTCGGTTTGTGCATGACCACATACAGTTGCCTAGTCTGCGCCAAAAGACACCACTTGGGGGTTTCACGAGCTTGAAATGCCCGTCTTCCTTTCCGCGTCGAGGCCAACGGGTGACAAAGTCCGGGAAACAACCCGTGTGGGAACAGGCGTAATCCTCCCTCACACCCGTACATTCGACACCGGTGAAGTGGGTACGCCCGCGTCCGACGGCCCGCAGACGCGAAGGACGTCCCGCCCCCGACACGGAGAAGGAGCGGTGTACTTATGTCTCGGCCTCGCATCGTGGTGGTCGGCGCCGGTTTCGCCGGACTGCACACCCTGCGCCACCTGGAGCGCCGCATTCCTACGGGCGCTGCTGACATCGCCCTCGTGGCGCCGAACGACTACATGCTCTACAGCCCGCTGCTGCCCCAAGTGGCCTCCGGGATGCTCACGCCGCAGTCGATCGCCATGTCGGTGCACCGGCTCACCCGCCAGACCAGACTCGTCCCCGGCCACGCGGTCGGTGTCGACACCCGGAACCGCACCGTCGTCGTGCGCAGAGCCAGCGGCGAGCTCGCACCCTGCCCCTACGACCGGCTCGTGCTCGCCCCGGGGTCGATGACCCGGGAGTTCGACATCCCGGGGCTCACCGAACACGCCTACGGGGCCAAGACCCTCGCCGAGGCGGTATTGCTGCGCGACCACGTACTGGGCCAGCTGGAACTGGCCAACGACTCGCGCGACCCGGTCGAACGGGAGGAGCGCTGCCGCTTCGTCGTGGTCGGCGGCGGTTACACCGGCGTGGAGACGGCCGCCTCACTCAAACGGCTCTGCGAGGAGGCGGCCAGGCGCTACCCCGAGCTGCGCTCGGTCATCCGCTGGCACCTGGTCGACATCGCGCCAAAGGTGCTGCCCGAACTCGGTGACCGTCTCGGCCGCAAGGCCCTCGACCTGCTCCGCAACCTGGGCATCGAGGTGAAGCTGAAGGTCACCGTCCGGGAGGTAACCGCTGACAAGGTGGTGCTCACCGACGGGCGGGCTCTGCCCTGCCGGACCCTCATCTGGACGGCGGGGGTCACACCCAGCCCGCTGATGGAGACCCTGGGCAAACCGACCCAGCGGGGTCGCCTGGAGGTCGGCACCGACCTGGCCGTGCCGGGCCAGCCCGACGTCTTCGCGCTCGGCGACGCCGCAGCGGTGCCCGACCTCTCGCAGGGCGACAGCGCCTACTGCCCGCCCACGGCCCAGTACGCCAGCAGGCAGGCCGCCACCGCGGCCCACAATGTGGTCAACTCGGTCCTCGGCAGGCCGCTGCGCGATTTCCAGCACAAGGACCTGGGCCTCGTGGTGGACCTGAGCGGTAAGGACGCGCTGGCCAGGATCATGCAGTTCGACCTGAGCGGGCTACCGGCGCTGGCCGTCACCCGCGGGTACCACATGATGTCGGTGCCGTCCTCGCCCGCCCGCGCCAGGATCGCCGCCAACTGGGGGATCCGAGCCGTGACCGGTGGAGAGGTCTCACGCTTGGGGTTCGCCGACCACGGCCGCCCCTCGTCGTTCGTGGCCAACGAGTCGGTCGACTACCTGGACGCGGCGGCCTCCCGGACGGAGGGTGCGCGCCTGCTGGAAACCGAGCGGGAGCGCTACGGTGACGACTGATCCGCTTCGGCATCGGCCGCCGAACCGCGTCGGCGCAGGTACATGATGAGGGCGGTCGCCACCGCGCTGAGGGTGAGGGCCAGGGCGACCTGCCAGAACCCGAAGCTCTCGGCGAGGTTGGCGAAGAACCGGCGGCTCGCGGAGTCGGGGTCGGCGAGGACGGCCGCGGCGAACGCGAGGGACAGGGCGGTGGTGGCCACCACCGCCACCGCCCCGCGCGCTCCGGTCAGCCCCATCCGGCGGCGCAGGACGCCGCCCGCCTCGATGATCCGGGTGACCCGGACCAGGCGCAGGGTCGCGGCTACCCGGGCCAGACGAAGCACCTGTGCCGGTCCGAGGGCGAAGATCACGGCGGGTAGGGTCACCGCCGCCACGAACGTGCTCCACTTGTGGGTGCGCAGCCAGCCGAGCTTGTTCTTGGCCAGGGCGATGAGCAGGATCCACTCCGCCCACAGGACCAGCCCCGCCAGCCAGTTGACCAGGTGGCCGATCTCCGACCACCGTCCCTCACCCCACATGCCGAGGAAGACGGCGGGTACGGATGCCACCGCGCAGACCAGGACCGGCAGGGCCAGGCGGCGCTCCAGGGCGCGGGAGAAGCTGTTCGTCTCGGTGGACTCGTCGGTGTGTTCGGGGGACATGTCGGTACGTTAGCCCTGGTCCGGCGTTCGCGGGGCAGGATGGCCGGGGTCGGCCGATCGCTGGGGAGCACGGGAACGACCTGGATCAGGACCGGACTAGGCGGGCGATCGCGTCCGAGGCCTCGCGCACCTTCTCCTCGGCTTCCTCGCCTCCGTTGGCCACGGCGTGCGCCACGCAGTGCTTCAGGTGCTCGTCGAGCATGGAGAGGGCGAAGGAGCGCAGCGCCTTGTTCACCGCCGAGGTCTGGGTGAGGATGTCGATGCAGTACTGGTCGTCCTCGACCATGCGCTGGAGGCCGCGGATCTGTCCCTCGACGCGACGGAGCCGGTTGATGTGGCTCTGTTTGTCATTGCTGTAACCGTGGGTCGCCGCCATGCCACCGTTTCCGTGTTGTTCCTGCTCAACTGCCATCACAATACCCCCTCAAGGTATTAAAGGGCGGAGTTTCGCTGTCTATTCCGCCCTGACCGCCACCCCGTATGCGAGCGATTCGTCACCAACCCGGCCGTAGTAGGAGTTTCCCAGACCGCAAGTGCTGATCGTCCCGTCCGCCCCGGCCATGGCGGTATGGGCGACAGCGCCGAGCAGGACATCATGTCGACCATCCGCGGTCTGATGGACGAGGAGCACGCGCTCCGCTCCAACCGTGGCGGCCCGGACGCGCACGAACGCGGACGCATGCGGGAGCTGGAGGATGCACTCGACCAGTGTTGGGACTTCCTGCGCCAGCGACGGGCCCGCAGTGGGTTCGGCCAGGACCCGGACCCGGCGCAGGCCCGGTCCGCAAGCGAGGTCGAAGGATATCGTCAACAGCCCCAAATCCGAACCATAGGCCGTGCACGGGCGTCCACTCAGATGACCGGTACCGGACCGAAGTCTCGGTTCGGCACCGCCCCCTGTCCGGCGCGCTCGAAGGAACCCCCCATGATCGGCACACTCACCGGCCTTGGCCTGGCCTCCGCGGCCGGGCTCAACGCCTACATTCCCCTGCTCGTAGTGGGTCTGCTGTCCCGCTATACCGAACTGATCCCGCTCGGGCCGGCCTGGGAGTGGCTCGAACACCCCGCCACGCTCATCATCCTCGCCGTGCTCCTCGTCGTGGAGTTCGCCGCGGACAAGATCCCCGCGCTGGACAGCCTCAACGACCTCGTGCAGACCGCCATCCGCCCCACATCCGGGGGGATCACCTTCGGTGCCGGGGCCTCCGCGGTCGAACTGGCCGAAATCAGCGGCGAGGCCTCAACGGCGGCGTCCGCCGACGGGGTCTCTTGGGGCGCGGTCATCGCCGGAGTCGTCGTGGCCCTGCTCTTCCACCTGGCCAAGGCGCTGGCGCGGCCGCTGGTCAACACCTTCACGCTCGGCGCCGGTGCCCCGGTCATGTCCTTCCTCGAGGACGTCGTCAGCGCAGTGTCCTCCTTGCTGGCGGTCCTGCTGCCGGTGCTCATCCTCGTGGTGTTCCCGCTGATGGTCGCGGCCGGGGTGTGGGCGGCACGGCGAGGCCGCAGGCTGCGGAAGGAACGGAAGGAACAGAAGGCGCGGCGCCGCGGCGGCAACGGTCCCCGCTGGGCGGCCGGGGAGGGCCCTGACCAGCAGCCCGGCCCCCGGCACCCGGGCTGAGGTGGCACAAAACGCATATCGGAACCGGGTCAACCCGTCGTAAAGTGCTCCCAATGGCTGAGAAGACTTCCGAGAATCCGAGCACCCACCACATCGTCTGGGACTGGAACGGCACCCTCCTCGACGACAACCACGCCAACCTCGCCGCGGTCAACGCGGTGTGCTCCCACTTCGGCCGTGAGCCGGTCGGGATGGACTACTGGCGCAGCATCTTCCGCCGCCCCCTCATCCCCTGCTACGAGGACCTCCTTGGGCGGAGCTTCGAGGAGGGTGAGTGGCAGCGGGCCGAGAAGCTCTACGACAGCAGTTACCAGGAGTACCTCCACACCTGCGAACTCGCCGCCGGCGTCCCCGACGTGCTCCACCAGTGGACGGGTACGGGCGGCACCCAGTCGCTGCTGTCCATGGCCTCGCACGACCACCTGGTGCCCCTCATCGACGAGCGGGGCCTGACCTCGCACTTCACCCGGGTCGACGGCCGAAAGTTCGACACCGAGCACGACTCCAAGGCCGAGCACCTGGTGCACCACCTGGAGCACCAGGCCCTCGACCCGGCCGGCGTCGTTCTCATCGGTGACATCGACGACGACGCCCGGGCCGCCCGCGAGGCCGGGGCCCGGGCCATCCTTGTGGCCAGCGGCCTCATGGCCCGTCAGCGCCTCGAGGCGACCGGCGCCATTGTTGTGGAGTCACCCGTGGCGGCGGTCGCTGCCCTCCGCGAACTGGGTTAGACCGTCGGCGGGAGTCTCCTGGAACTCCCGTCAGCGGTCCAGGTGGGACGCCCACTCTCGGAACGCCCCCCGGGAGTGGGTGTCCCACACCCCGGTGCGCCCACTGTGACCTGCGTACTTCCCTGAGTGTCGACTGCGCCGTTAGGCCGGACCAGCCGGTGTCCCGCGCCATGATGTGTTGTTAGATGGGGCGCACAGCAACACACAGCCACGCGATTGGGAAGGCGGGCCAATGACGGAGAGCAGCGTGCCCCGTGTGCTCTGGCAGCCCGACGAGGAGCGGATCGAGTCATCCAACATCGTCGCGTTCGCCCGGTGGGCCGCACAGGAGCGCGGAGTGAAGGCCTTCGGTGCGGGCGGCCCGACCGCGGCCGCGGACTTCGACTACGACGCCCTCTGGCGCTGGTCGGTCACCGATATCGACGGTTTCTGGGCGTCGATCTGGGAGTACTACGGCGTCCAGGCCAAGACGCCCTATGAGACGGTCCTCGGCGACCGGAGCATGCCGGGCGCCCAGTGGTTCCCCGGATCCACCCTCAACTACGCCGAACACGTCTTCGAGGGCCGCGACGCCGACGAAGTCGCCATCCGCCACGCCACCGAGCTGCGCGAGCTCGGCGCCTGGACCTGGGGCGAGCTCCGTCAGCGTACCGCCGCGATCGCCGCCGGACTCCGCGAGCTCGGAGTCGGCGAGGGCGACCGGGTCGCCGCGTACCTGCCCAACCTCCCCGAGACCGCGGCCGCGTTCTACGCCGTCGCCTCCCTCGGTGCGATCTGGTCCTCCTGCTCACCGGACTTCGGCGTGCGGAGCGTGATCGACCGCTTCGCCCAGATCGAGCCCAAGGTGCTCCTCGCCGTGGACGGCTACCGCTACGGGGGCAAGGACTTCGACCGCCGTCCGGTGGTGGAGGAACTGCGCGCCGATCTCCCCGGCCTCGAGCACACGGTCCTCCTCGACTACCTCACCCCCGGAGCCGCCCTCGACGGCACCCTGTCCTGGGGCGAGCTCGAGGAGCGCGGTGCGGGCGCCGAGCTCACCTTCACGCCCGTCCCCTTCGACCACCCCCTGTGGGTGCTCTACTCCTCCGGCACCACCGGCTTGCCCAAGGCGATCGTGCAGGGCCACGGCGGCATCCTTCTCGAACAGCTCAAGAACCTGAACCTGCACCTGGACGCCCAGGCGCACGACCGGGTCTTCTGGTTCACCACCACCGGCTGGATGATGTGGAACTTCCTGGTCAGCGTCCTGCTGACCAAGGCCTCCATCGTCCTTTACGACGGCAGCCCGGCCCACCCGGTCCCCTCTTCGCCGCCCTCCAGTCCGGGCCTGGGGTCGTTGTGGGACCTGACCGCCGAGGCCGGGGTCACCGTCTTCGGCACCAGCGCCGGGTACCTGTCCTCCTGCATGAAGGAGGGCATCCGCCCGGGCCGGGGCCGCGACCTGTCCGCCCTCAAGGCGATCGGCTCCACGGGTTCCCCGCTCAGCCCCGAGGCCTTCGCCTGGGTGTACGAGGAGTTCGGCGACGACCTGTGGCTGTTCTCCACCAGCGGCGGCACCGACATCTGCAGCTGCCTGGTCGGCGGGACCCCCACCCTGCCCGTGTACGAGGGCGAGATCCAGTCCCGCGGGCTCGGCATGGCCGTGGCCGCCTGGGACCCCGACGGCAAGGAGCTGGTCGGCGAGGTCGGTGAACTCGTGGTCACCGAACCGGCCCCGTCCATGCCGGTCTTCCTCTGGGGCGACACCAGCGGCGAACGCCTGCACGACAGCTACTTCGCGGTCTACCCGGGCATCTGGCGGCACGGCGACTGGATCGAGATCACCGAACGCGGCACCGCCGTCATCTACGGCCGCTCCGACTCCACCATCAACCGCGGTGGAGTGCGCATGGGAACCAGCGAGATCTACCGTGCCGTCCTGGCACTGGACGACGTCGTGGACGCGCTGGTCGTGGACGTCCCCCAGGGCGACGGGACCTCCAAGATCGAACTCTTCACCGTGCTGCGCGAGGGCTCCGACCTCGAGGGCGACCTGCCCAAGGAGATCGCTCGCCGGATCCGTACCGACTGCTCGCCGCGGCACGTCCCGGACCGGGTCCGCGTGATCGAGTCCGTGCCCCGGACCCTCTCCGGCAAGGTGCTGGAGGTCCCGGTCAAGCGCATCCTCATGGGGGAGAGCCCGGAGAAGGTCGCCAGCCGCGACTCCCTCGCCAACCCGGAGGCACTGGACGTGTTCAGCGACCTGTCCGACTGACCGGGCGTTCTGCGTGACAGGGTGCTCTGACCGATCGGGCCGGGCCGGGGCGCACGTGCCCCGGCCCGGTCGGCGTTCCTCGGCCTGTGGCCGCCTGTGGACGTCAGGGGTGCGTTAGGGCTTTTGAAGGCCTTGGTGCAGCGGACATAACCTGGCAGACGTGGCACAGAACCAGTCAGACGACACCGGAACGCCTCCCGGCGGAGTAAGCCCGGCCAGGCGCCGTATCGACGGGATCGACGCGGCGCGGGCGCTCGCGGTGTTCGGGATGTTCGCGGTCCACCTCGGGGTCATCTCCTTCGGACTGCTGCCGGAGGAACAGGGCTGGGAGCTCCACAGCCTCGTGCGCGGGAACTCCTCCGCCCTCTTCGCCTTCCTCGCCGGGGTGTCCCTGGCGCTCATGACCGGCCGGACCCAGCCGGTGGAGGGCGACGCCCTGCGCACGGCGGTCGTGCGCATCCTGGCGCGCTCGGTCCTCATCGGGCTGCTCGGCGTCTTCCTGGACCTGTTCGCCGTGCCGGTCGCGATCATCCTCACCTACTACGCCGGGTTCTTCGTCCTGGCACTGCCCCTCCTGCGGGCCAGGGCGGCGGTCCTGTGGACGGCCGCGGGCACGCTAGCCCTGACGGGGCCGGTGGTGTCCTTCCTGCTGCGCGACACCCTGTTCCCCGAGGGAGTCCGGACCGCGGCGCTCACCTCGTTCCGCGAGTTCTTCCTGACCGGCTACTACCCGGCGATCACCTTCATGGCGTTCGTGTTCGCCGGGATGGCGGTCGGCCGGACGGATCTGACCGCCACCGCCGTGCGGATCCGGATGGCGGTCACCGGCGCGGTCCTGACCGTGATCGGATACGTGGGCTCCTGGACGCTGATGCAGCCCTTGGGCGGCCTGGACCGGTTGACCGAGGCCGACAGTACCTTCCTCAACGGCCGTCCGCTGAGTTCCGTCGACGCGGCCACCGCCGAGGAACTGCGCGCCAACACGGTCGAGGCCTCGCACAGCATCAGCGGGCAGGTTCCCACCGACTCCTGGTGGTGGCTGGCGGTGAACACGCCGCACACCGGGACCACCTTCGAGATCTTCGAGGCGGTGGGGCAGGCGCTCATCGTCCTGGTGGTGTGCATGCTGCTCTCCGAGTGGCTGCCGCGTGCGATGTACCCGCTGAACTCCGTGGGCCGGATGCCCCTGACCGTGTACTCCGGCCACATTCTCGTCATCGCGGTGATCGTCGCGCTGCACCCGGAGAACGCCGCCGGCGGTCACTGGTACCTGGAGATGTTCGTCGCGGGGTCACTGGTCTTCGCGGGCCTGTGGCGGTACGCGGTGGGCCGGGGGCCGTTGGAGCTCGGCCTGGGCAGGTTCGCCGACGGGGTGGTCTCCGTGGTGGAGGAGACCCGGGCCGAACGGGGCCGCCGCGGTGGCTGATCGCCCGCCTGGCGCCCCGTGACCCGGGAGTCCGACCCAGTGCCCCGCGGGCCGTCCCGGTTCTCCGCCCGTCGGTTCAGTGCTGCTCGGGCCGTGTGATGTGCGCTGAGGTCCGGTCCTGGTGCGCGAGGGAGTCCGTCGTGGTGCGCGTGTTCTGCCGGATGAGCCTGCGGGCGTCGTCGGCGGCCGACCGCGCCGCCGACGGACTGGCCACCGGACGCTCCGACAGCTCGATGTCCTCGGGCAGGCCGATGTCCATCGGCAGCCCGGCCCGGCTGATCACGCGCAGCTGGGAGGACTCCTGGGACTGGGAGGGCCGGATGTCCCCGTCCGGGGTCTTCCACGCCGCCAGGCGGTGGGCGAACCACCGGGTGCCCCGGTATTCGGGCCCGCTCTCCCAGACCGCGCCGTCCGGGCGCTGGCCCAGGGCGTGCTGGAGGTCGGCCAGGGTCCAACCGGCGGAGAAGAACCGGGCGCTCTCGGCCTTGAGGTAGCGGAAGTCCACCCCGCGCAGGGACGCGTCCTCCCGCCGCAGCAGCTCACAGGCGTCGTGCACGGCGTGCGGGGTGTGCCGCGGGCGGTGCAGAGGATCGGCCTCGGGCTTGCGCAGCAGGCCGTCGTCGATCGTCACGATCACCTCGCCCTGGCGGTTGTCCCAGATCCCCACGTCCTCGCGCGCCCATCCCTGGGACTCCGCCAGGGCTGCCGCCAACCTGCGCAGGTCGACCTGCCTGTCGTCACTGCTGATCCGGAACTCCGCCATGCCACCAGGGTAGTTGTACGACGCGTACGACTCCTACCGCCGACCCGTACGGCTGGGCGGGTCAGGCCAGGGGAGTGGTCCGGTCTAGACCACGGAACGGCCGGACGGCCGAGAGACCGGGGGAGGCCCCGGTGGGAAAGCTCGGTTCTGCGGGGTTTGCGCCCTTTGATTGGATGAAAGGACGACAATCTCGGCGGGCCCCTCTTGGAGTCTTCTCCAACCTTGGTCGGCGCGTGCCCGAGGGGGACTGACGCCGGCCCGGCCCGGGGTTATGGTGACTGCCTGACGGCGGGGAACACCCACCCCGCACCCAGGACACGCCGTTTCCGCTGGCCGCAGCGGACGGCCCCAGTCGAACCGACGAGCTGTAGGTGCCCGTGCCCCACACCGCATTCGCGCCCGAGGCGACGACCAACCACGCGCTCCGGGCCTACCTGCACGGCCTCCCGGGGGTCGACGAGGTCGGCGCCGCTGCCCGCGCCCAAGACCTGTCCACCCGTTCCATCAAGACCACCGCCAAGGCGAACGCCATCGACCTGGCCATCTCCATGGTGGACCTGACCACACTCGAGGGCGCCGACACACCCGGCAAGGTCCGGTCGCTGTGCGCCAAGGCGGCCGGGCCCGACCCCGCCGACCGCACTGTTCCCCGCGTGGGCGCGGTCTGCGTCTACCCGGACATGGTCGCCACCGCCGTCGAGGCGCTGCGCGGCACCGGGGTCGGAGTGGCCTCGGTCGCCACCGCCTTCCCGTCCGGGCGCGCGCCCATGGAGGTCAAACTCGCCGATACCCGGCGCGCGGTGTCCGACGGGGCGAGCGAGATCGACATGGTCATCGACCGGGGCGCGTTCCTGTCCGGTGACTACCGCAGAGTCTTCGACGAGATCGTCGCGGTCAAGGAGGCCTGCGGTGACGCGCACCTGAAGGTCATCCTGGAGACCGGCGAACTCGTCACCTGCGACAACGTGCGCCGCGCCTCCCACCTGGCCATCCAGGCCGGAGGGGACTTCATCAAGACCTCCACGGGCAAGGTGTCCCCGGCCGCCACGCTGCCGGTCACCCTGATCATGCTGGAGGCCGTGCGGGACCACCACGCCGCCACCGGCCGCCACGTGGGCGTCAAACCCGCTGGCGGGATCCGCACCACCAAGGACGCCATCCGCAACCTGGTCCTGGTCAACGAGGTCGCCGGACCCGACTGGCTGACCCCGGACCTGTTCCGTATCGGTGCGTCCAGCCTGCTGAACGACCTGCTCATGCAGCGCACCAGGCTGTCCACCGGCACCTACCCGGGCCCCGACTACTACACGCAGGACTAAAGCCGTGATCTTCGAGTACGCGCCCGCACCGGAGTCCCGCTCCGTCGTCAGCCTGCGCGAGACCTACGACCTGTTCGTCGACGGCGAGTTCGGCCCGGCGGAGGGCGGTGAGTACCTCACCACCCTCAACCCGGCCGACGAGACCAAGCTCGCCCAGGTGGCCGTGGCCGGGGAAGCCGATGTCGACCGCGCCGTCGCCGCCGCCCGCCGCGCCTACGACACCGTGTGGAGCCGCATGAGCGGCGCGGAGCGCGGCAAGTACCTCTTCCGCATCGCCCGGATCATCCAGGAGCGCTCGCGCGAACTGGCCGTCCTGGAGTCGATGGACAACGGCAAGCCCATCAAGGAGACCCGCGACGTCGACCTGCCGCTGGTCGCAGCGCACTTCTTCTACTACGCGGGCTGGGCCGACAAGCTCAACCACGCCGGGCTGGGCCCGGACCCCCGGCCGCTCGGCGTGGCCGCCCAGGTCATCCCGTGGAACTTCCCGATGCTCATGCTCGCGTGGAAGATCGCCCCGGCCCTGGCCACCGGCAACACCGTGGTGCTCAAGCCCGCCGAGACCACCCCGCTCACCGCGCTGGTCTTCGCCGAGATCTGCCAGGAGGCCGACCTGCCCCCGGGAGTGGTCAACATCCTCACCGGCGCGGGCGAGACCGGCCGGGCCCTGGTCGGGCACCCGGCCACCGACAAGGTCGCCTTCACGGGCTCCACCGACGTCGGTCGCCAGATCGCCCGCGCGGTCGCCGGGACCGACAAGCGCGTCACCCTGGAGCTGGGCGGCAAGGGTGCCAACATCGTCTACGACGACGCCGCGCTCGACGAGGCCGTGGAGGGCGTGGTCTCGGGCATCTTCTTCAACCAGGGCCACGTCTGCTGCGCCGGTTCGCGGCTGCTCGTCCAGGAGTCCGTCGCGGACGAGTTCCTGCCCCGCCTCAAGGAGCGGATCTCCAAGCTGCGCCTGGGCGACCCCCTGGACAAGAACACCGACATCGGTGCCATCAACTCCGAGGCACAGCTGGCGCGGGTCCGCGAACTCACCGCCACGGCCGACGAGGAGGGCGTCGAACGCTGGTCGCCCGCATGCGACCTGCCCGAGTCCGGCTACTGGTTCGCGCCCACCGTGCTCACCGGGGTCAGCCAGGCACACCGGGTGGCCCGCGAGGAGATCTTCGGCCCCGTGCTGTCGGTGCTCACCTTCCGCACGCCCGAGGAAGCCGTGGCCAAGGCCAACAACACCCCCTACGGGCTGTCCGCCGGTGTGTGGACCGAGAAGGGCTCCCGCATGCTGTGGACCGCCGAGCGCCTGCGCGCCGGCGTCATCTGGTCCAACACGTTCAACAAGTTCGACCCGACCAGCCCCTTCGGCGGCTACAAGGAGTCGGGATACGGCCGCGAGGGCGGGCGACACGGTTTGGAGGCCTACCTTGGCTGAGCGGCGCGGCAGTAAGAAGAGCACGGTGAGGAAGAACGCCGGGGAGAGCGCGGCCAAGGGCGGCGGGAGCACCCATCCGCCGACCCCCGCCCGCCTGGCGGTCCGCAAGACCTACAAGCTCTACCTGGGCGGTGCCTTCCCCCGTTCGGAGTCGGGCAGGAGTTACCCCGTGACCTCAGCGGACGGAACCCACCTGGCCAACGCCTCGCTGGCCTCCCGCAAGGACGCGCGCGACGCCGTCAGCGCGGCACGCAAGGCCTTCGGCGGCTGGTCCGGGCGGACCGCCTACAACCGCGGCCAGATCCTGTACCGGGTCGCCGAGGTGATGGAGGGGCGGCGCGGGCAGTTCGCCGCCCAGCTCGTCGACGCGCAGGGCCTGTCCCGGGCAGCGGCGGACCGGATCGTGTCGGCCGCTGTCGACCGCTGGGTGTACTACGCGGGCTGGACGGACAAGTTCGCCCAGGTCCTGGGCGGCGCCAACCCGGTCGCGGGACCGTTCTACAACCACTCCGCGCCCGAACCAACCGGCGTGGTGACGGTGTTCGCGCCCCAGAGCGCCCCGCTGCTCGGTCTCACCTCGGTGCTCGCCCCGGTCATCGCCACCGGCAACACCGCCGTGGTGGTCACCTCGGCGAAGGCGCCCCTGGCCGCGATCGACCTCGCGGAGGTGCTCGCCACGTCCGACCTGCCCGGAGGCGTGGTCAACCTGCTCACCGGAAGGGTCGGGGAGATCGGCCCGCACCTGGCCTCACACGCCGACGTGAACGCCCTCGACCTGACCGGAACCGGTCACCTGTCGGCGGAGTTCGAGGTGGCGGCGGCGACCACCCTCACCCGGGTGCTCCGCCCCGGTCCCGGGGCAGACGACGGTGAGGACGCCTGGATCGACACCGACCCCGGAACCTCCCGAATGACGCCCTTCCTGGAGACCAAGACGGTCTGGCACCCGGTCGGGGTGTAAGACTGGCGGCCCGGCCCGTTCCCGCGCCCGGGGACGGGCCGGCCCGACAGCCGAGTGGAGGAAGACGGTGCCAGCGAACACCCCCGAACCGGCCGAGACCCACGTTCCCGAACAGCGGCGCGTGCCCGGTCTGCGCTTGGTCCGCCTGGATCGCACCACCCCCGAGGTGGCCCTGCTGCGCGAGATCCTGCCGCGCCAGCGCGTCGCCCCCGACCAGAAGAGGTTCGTCGACGAGGCGGTGCACACGCTGCCGCGCGCCGACGACGACCCCGAACGCTTCCCGTTCGCGGTCATCCGCAACGACGCCGCCCTGACCGACCGGAGCTCGGCCCTCGAGGCCTGCGTGGGTTTCGGCATCATCGACCGGCGCGTGCCCGTGCTGCGCGACCTGGTCGACGACCCCGAGAACGCCGTCCTGCTACGCGCCTTCTACGTCACCCCCGAACACCAGCGGCAGGGCGTCGGTCGCGCCGCCAGCGCCGCCCCGCTCCTCGACCTGACGGTCGCCGCCATCGCACCCGGCGCCACCAAGATCGTGCTGTGCGTCAACGACGGCAACGATGCCGGTGAGCGCACCTATCGCTCGGCCGGGTTCGTCCCGACCGGACACCTCCACGACGCGGGCGCCAAGGGCTGGCAGCAGGTCATGTCGCGGCCCGTGCAGACCGGGTCCCACCCCGTCCCCCAGCTTCCGGAGAGCCTATGACCCGCTGGCGGGGTTCGAGGAAGAGGGCTGAGGCGGGCTGGGACAGTACACGGGTGCGCCTGCTCCGGTTGGACACGGAGTCCACCGAGACCGCCCTGCTCCGCGAAGTCCTACTCGAACACGACCTGCCCCCGGAGCAGCTGCGGTTCACCGGACTGCCGACCCAGACCCTTCCCGACGCTGACAGCGACCCCGAGCGCTTCCCGTACGCGATCGTGGCGCGGGACGAACCGTTGAACGACCTCAACGCGGCCCGGGACGCCTGCGCCGGGTTCGGGGTCCTTGACCGGGCCGTCCGCACAGGGCTGGTCGACTCGCCGGAACGCTGCGTACTGATGCGCGCCTACTACGTCACGCCACAATGGCAGGGCCGGGGGATCGGCCAGACCTCCTGCTCCGCGCCCCTGCTGGACCGCCTGGCCGCGGCGGTCGCGCCGCTCGCCGACACGATCGTGCTGTGCGTCAACCAGGCCAACCAGCCGGCGCAGCGCGTCTACAAGGCCGCGGGGTTCGATTTCGCCGGGCGCACCGTTCCCGGCAACGCCGGCCCCCAAGACGTGATGTCGCGCCCCCTGGACACCGGGAACCATCCCGCGCCGCACACGCGGCACCGACGAACGGAGAACAAGCAGTGACTCGCACACCCCAGGCCGCCGCAGAGGAAGCCGCGACCGAACTGCGTTCGCGCACCGGCGTGGACAGCTACGATGTGGCCCTGGTGATGGGTTCGGGCTGGGCCCCCGCCGCGGACCTGCTCGGCGACTCCAAGCACGAACTGGCCTCCGCCGACCTGCCCGGCTTCCTGCCCCCTGCGGTGGAGGGACACAGCGGCACCGTCCGCAGCATCGCCGACGGCGACCGGAACGTGCTCGCCTTCCTGGGCCGCACCCACTTGTACGAGGGCCACGGCACCGACGTGGTCGTGCACGGTGTGCGCACCGCCGTCGCCGCGGGTGCCAAGACCGTCGTGCTCACCAACGCGGCGGGCGGCATCAACGCCGACTACGCCGTGGGCTCGCCGGTACTCATCGCCGACCACATCAACATGACAGCGCGGTCGCCGCTCAAGGGCGCGACCTTCGTGGACCTCACCGAGACCTACAGCCCCGAGCTGCGCGCGATCGCCCGCGAGGTCGACCCGGACCTGCACGAAGGCGTCTACGCCGCGATGCCCGGCCCGCACTTCGAGACCCCCGCCGAGATCCGCATGCTCCGGGCCATGGGCGCCGACCTGGTCGGAATGTCCACCGTCCTGGAGGCCATCGCCGCCCGCGAGGCCGGAGCGCAGGTCCTGGGCATGTCCCTGGTCACCAACATCGCCGCCGGACTGCAGGGGGCCAACCTCGACCACGAGGACGTCCTGGCCACCGGACGCGACTCCGCCGCCACCGTGGGCCGCCTGCTCGCCGACATCGTGGCCAAGTTCTAGCGGCCTTCGTCTAGGCCCCTGACCGCCTCCCTTCCAGAGAGAGTTCACCGATGACCGACTCCGCCCTCCTCACCCAGGCCAAGGACTGGCTCGACCAGGACCCCGACCCTGTGACCCGGGGAGAACTGGGTGCCCTGCTGGCCCGGGTCGAGGTCGGTGACGGGGAGGCGCTGGCCGACCTCACCGACCGGTTCGCGGCCGGGCTCGAGTTCGGTACTGCGGGACTGCGCGGTGCGCTGGGCGCGGGGCCCAACCGGATGAACCGGGTCGTGGTCATGCGAGCGGCGGCCGGGATCGGGGCGTGGCTCGGGGAGGGCGGCGCGCACGTGGTGATCGGGTACGACGCCCGGCACCGCTCCGCGGACTTCGCCAGGGACAGCGCCGCCGTCCTCACCGGGGCCGGGCACCGGGTCTCCCTGCTGCCCGGTCCGCTGCCCACCCCCGTCCTGGCGTACACCCTGCGGGACCTGGGTGCGGACGCCGGGATCGTGGTGACCGCCAGCCACAACCCTCCCGAGGACAACGGTTACAAGGTCTACGTCGGCGGCGCCGGGGACGACGCGGGAACCCAGATCGTCTCTCCGGTGGACACCGAGATCTCCGCGGCCATCGACGCCGTGGGCCCCGTGGGCGCGCTGCCGCTGGGCGAGGACTGGACGGTGCTCGGCGACGAGGCGGTGCAGCGGTACCTGGCCGCCGTCACCGCGCTGCCGGTGGACGGCGACCGGGACCTCTCGGTCGTCTACACACCCATGCACGGAGTGGGTGGCGAGGTGCTGCTCGAGGCCGCGGAACGGGCCGGTTTCGACCGACCTGCGGTGGTCGCCGAACAGTTCGACCCCGACCCCGACTTCCCCACGGTGGACTTCCCGAACCCGGAGGAACCCGGGGCGATGGACCTTGCGGTTGCCCTCGGGGAGGCGCACGGGGCCGACCTGGTGGTGGCCAACGACCCCGACGCCGACCGGCTGGCGCTCGCCGTGCCCGGACACGGCCTGCTCAACGGGAACGAGGTGGGCGGCCTGCTCGCCGAGTACGTCCTCGACCACACCTTCGGGGACGACCGGGTCGTCGCCACCTCGATCGTCTCCTCCAGCCTGCTGGGCAAGATCGCCCGGGAGCGGGGCGTGCACTACGAGGAGACCCTGACCGGCTTCAAGTGGCTGGCCCGCGCGGGCGCCACCGCGCAGCGGAGGGTGTTCTCGTATGAGGAGGCCCTGGGTTACTGCGTCGGCGGGGACGGTGGCCGGCCCGTGGCCGACAAGGACGGGATCAGCGCCGCGCTCATGGCCCTGTCCCTGGCCGCCCGGGCCAAACGGGAGGGACGCACCCTGGTCGAACTCCTCGATGACCAGGCGCGGAGGTACGGTCTGCACCTCAGCGACCAGTTGTCGGTGCGGGTGACCGAACTTTCGGAGATCTCCGCGGCGATGCGGCGGTTGCGCGCCGAACCGCCCGCCGCGTTCGGCCCCCTGAAGGTGTCGGGGGCCGTCGATTTCGCCGGTGGGTACGGGGGTTTGCCACCGACCGACGCGTTGCGTTTCGAGTTGGCGGGCGGTGCGTGGGGGCGGGTGACGCTGCGCCCTTCGGGTACCGAGCCCAAGCTGAAGGCCTACGCCGAGGTGGTGTCGAGGGTTGACGGCGACATCGCGGCCATCCGCGCGCGGGGATCGAGACTGCTGTCCGAGCTGATGGCTTCGGTCGCCGAGGTGGTCAGTGAGTGATCCCGGGGGTGGTCACTCGCTCTTCTCGGACCGTTCCGAGGGCTCAACGACGGGGCGGTGTACGACCTCGTCGATGACGGTGAGCGTCTGGGTGGACGTCACACCGGGGAGCGACTGAAGCCGGGACAGGATCAGGTCGCGTAGCTGGTTGGTGTTGGCGACGCGGACCAAGAGGACGATGTCCGCCGATCCCACCACGTACCAGCAGTACTCGATCTCCGGGTAGGACGACAGGATCTCCCGGTTGGCCCGCCAGTCGGGTTGGCTGCCCGAGATGAGTACGAGCGCGGTGACGCCGAGCCCCATCTTGGAATGGTCGGTCACCACGGAGTAGCCGCGGATGACCCCCTCGTCAGTGAGTCGCTTGATCCGGTTGTAGGCCGTGGCCCGGGAGACATTGGCCAGTGCGGCGATCTCCGTGATGCCGGTCCGAGCGTCCTTGGCGAGCGCGCTCAGGATGGTCTGGTCGGTCGTGTCCGGCCGCCGGCCGTTCCTACGCTGTTCGCCCATGGCCATGTGCGTGCTCCTCGTGTGCTCTTGTCACAGTGCTCAGCCCTTCGCTGTCGTCATCGACAGGGAGCTAAGGAAGTACCAGGTAAACGTTGTTTTCGTCCATTGGAATCTCAGTCGGCGAGATGCGGTGCGCGTGCCCGTAGGCGTGGGGCGTCTTGGTAATCGGGGGATTGCGCGCACTGACCTCTCGTACGAACCGACCCACGGTACGTGTGCCGGGGACGTACGAC
Source organism: Nocardiopsis nanhaiensis (assembly GCF_054778635.1). NCBI lineage: Bacteria > Bacillati > Actinomycetota > Actinomycetes > Streptosporangiales > Nocardiopsidaceae > Nocardiopsis > Nocardiopsis nanhaiensis. The sequence goes on along the minus strand of NZ_BAAGZJ010000031.1, from coordinate 56,050 downwards.
TGTACTCATGGTTGACGCGGGTGATGAGCGGTGGGTTTCCCTGACTGGCCAGTAACTACACCGAACTGTCCAGAACCAGCCAGAAATTCTCGCCTGATCCCCCATTTCGGCCATATTTGTCGTATCCGCAGAGGTATACAACGACTCTGTGGCTGGGTCCGCCCCGCCCTGGATGCGACTCCGCGTAGCCGGCATGGCACGTAAGGGCGGGGGTCGCGCCTGTCTGTTCGCGGCTCCGGATGCCTGGGGGTGATGGCGATTCGTGATGTTTGGCGCTGTGTGTCGTTTTCCCTCGCGGGGGATGGCTGATCCTAGACTCTTGCGAACGAATAAGCCTATTTTATTCGCAGATGTATCGACTATCTGGGCTTATCTAGCGAAACTGTCCAGTAGTCCGGAGAATCTAGGTAGGACCTTGACCATCTCCGAGCCCGCGCCGCGCCACCATGCGCGCAGGGCCACGTTGGGAGCCGCTCGACATGCCAGCCCAAGAGTCGACGGGCCAGGGCACCATCACCGTGGAGCATCTGCGACCCGAACTCACCCGCGGGCTCTACCGCGACATGCGCACCGCGCGTGGCCTGGACACCGAAGCCATCGCCCTCCAGCGCCAAGGCGTCTTCCCCGCCTACGTCTCCGTCCGGGGCCAAGAGGCCGCGCAGGTCGGCAGCGCCGCCGCGCTCGACCCCACCCGGGACTTCGTCTTCCCCACCTACCGCGAGATGGCCTCCGCCCTCGCCTACGGCGTCGAGATGGTCGGCTACATGGCCACCCACCGTGCACTGTGGCACGGCGGACTCTACGACGTCATGGGTTCCCGCTTCGGAGCCATCAACGCGGTGGTCGGCGGTCCAGTACCCCACGCCGTGGGGTGGGCGGTCGGAGAGAGCCTACGCGGCGACAGCGGCGTTGCCCTGGCCTACTTCGGCGACGGGGCCAGCTCTGAAGGCGACATCCACGAGGCCATGAACTTCGCGGGGGTCTTCACGGCCCCCGTCATCTTCTTCTGCCAGAACAACCAGTGGGCCCTGTCCGTGCCCAACGAGCGCCAGGTCGCCGGCGGTTCCATCGCCGCGCGGGCCGAGGGGTACGGCATGACCGGCGTCCTCGTCGACGGCAACGACGTGGGAGCCGTCCACACCGCCACCGCCAAGGCCGCCGAACGCGCCCGCGAGGGCGGCGGCCCCACGGTCATCGAGGCGCTGACCTACCGCATCGAACCCCACTCCACCTCGGACGACACCGGCCGCTACCGAGACGAGGCCGACGCCGACCGCTGGCGCCGACGCGACCCGCTGGACCTGCTGCGCGCCGCGATGCTCCGAGCCGGGCACGCAGACGAGGAGTACTTCGCCACCGTCGACGCCGAGGCGGCCAAGCGCGCCGAGGAGATCCGGGACGGTGTCGCGGGCGCCCCCGAACCCGACGGATCCGAGCTGTTCACCCACGTCTTCCGGGAGACCACCGAGGAGCTGGCCCGGCAGCGCCGTACCTGGCAGGAAGAGGTCGAGCTGTGACCGAGTTGATCGAACGCACCGACACCTCCACCGAACCCCAGACGGTGGAGATGTCCATGCAACAGGCGCTCAACCGGGCCCTGCGCGTCCTGCTCGCCGAGGACCCCGAGGTCCTGCTCTTCGGTGAGGACGTCGGTGCCCTGGGCGGCGTCTTCCGGGTCACCGACGGTCTGCGGAAGGAGTTCGGCGACCAGCGGGTCTTCGACACCCCGTTGGCCGAGTCCGCCATCATGGGTATGGCGGTCGGCCTCGCCATGAACGGCTGGCGGCCCGTCCCCGAGCTCCAGTTCGACGGCTTCGCTTACCCGGCCGTCGACCAGATCGTCAACCAGGTGGCGCGCATGAACTACCGCACCCGCGGCGCCGCCCCCATGCCGATCACCCTGCGTCTGCCCTCCTTCGGCGGCATCCAGGCCCCCGAACACCACGGGGAGAGTCTCGAAGCGCTCTTCGCCCATACCCCCGGACTGAAGGTCGTCGCGCCCTCCGACCCCGGGGAGGCCTACAGCCTGCTGCTGCAGTCCGTGCGCTCCGACGACCCGGTCGTCTTCATGGAGCCCAAGGCCCGCTACTGGGATCGCAGGCCGGTCCAGCTGAGCGAGCCCACTGACCCCATCGGCACCAGCCGCGTGGTCCGTCCCGGCCGCCATGGCACCCTCGTCGCTTGGGGTGCCATGGTGCACAGGTGCCTCCAGGTGGCCGAACTGGCCGCCGAGGACGGGGTCGAGCTCGAGGTCCTGGACCTGCGCTGGCTCAAGCCCATCGACGCCTCGGGGCTGGCCGCTTCCGTGGGCCGGACCAAGCGTGCCGTGGTCGTCCACGAGGCGCCGCTCACCGCTGGTCTCGGCGCAGAGGTGGCCACACTCATCACCGACCACTGCTTCCGTGAGCTGGCCGCCCCGGTCCAGCGCGTCACGGGATTCGACGTCCCCTACCCGGCGGGACCGCTGGAGCCCCAGTACCTGCCGACGATCGACCGCATCCTGCTCGCGGTCCAGCGAACCCTGGAGTACTGACCGGACATGGCAGAAGAGAACACTACTTTCACCCTCCCCGACCTGGGAGAAGGGCTGGTCGAGGCGACCGTCCTGGAATGGCAGGTCGCCGTGGGCGACGAGATCGACCGCAACGATCCGCTGGTGGAGGTGGAGACCACCAAGTCGGCCGTGGTGATCCCCTCACCCAAGGCCGGTCGTGTGATCGAACTGCACGCCGAGGAGGAGCAGGTCGTTCCGGTGGGCTCGCCCCTGGTGACCTTCGCCGTGGAGGTCGGGGAAAGCGCACCCCAGGCCGGGATCGTCGGAAAGGTGCCCACCGAGGACGCCAAGCCGGCCCGCCGGGTGCGTCTGAAGCCCCCGAGCGACTAGTCAGCCGACCAACCGGCCGACCAGTCAGGCAACCATTCAGCCAATGGTCCCATGTCTGTCGGAGGACCGTTCGGATGTCGGCACAAACGGGAGGCCCCTTCACGGCTTCCCGTATATAGAATCATCTGAATGGACCTCCGTTCTCTCCCATCAAATCCCGGACCCCGCAATAGGACGGAAGGATTCATGACCGCGAATCGCACCGGAGGCGTGACAATGCGCTATGTGGATTTGCCTCCGCAGGAGCCGAAGAGTGCCGTCCCGGTGCTTCTGTTGCACGGTTTCGGGACCAACTTCGGCATGAATTGGCGGGACACCGGCTGGCCCCGCGTGCTCGGCGCCGCGGGCCGCCGATTGATCGGCCCGGACCTGCGCGGCCACGGGGCCAGTGACAAACCCACCGAAAGCCGTCTCTACCTGCCCGGACACTTCGTCGCGGACATCCTGTCCGTGCTCGACGAGCTGGGGGTCGAGAGGGTCGACGCGGTCGGATACTCCATGGGTGCCCGCTTGGCTTGGGAGCTCGCTCTCGTCGTCCCGGAACGGGTGCGCCGCCTGGTCCTGGGCGGGTTCGGTCCGGGTGACGTCCTCGCCGGACTGGACGCGGAGCGGCCGGGGGCCGGAGACAGCTCCTTTGACCAGGTCTACCAAGCGGTGGCCGGGATCCCCGGCAACGACAAGGAGGCCCTCGCCGCCTGTGTCCGGGGCCAGGCCTCCCGGCCCTTCCAAGAGACTCCGCGCCCAGAGGGTATGCCCGTGCTGTTCGTCTGCGGTGCCAGGGACACCGTCGCCGAAGGGGCGGCCGATCTGGCCGAACGCTGCGGCGGTTCGCACGTGGAGATCCCCGGCCGCGACCACCTCAACGCGGTCTCCTCCCGGGTCTTCAAACAGGCCGTCGTGGACTTCCTCGACGGCTAGAGGCCGGACACCACAGTGGGTTAGGCCGGTCTAGACCGGGTGGGCCCGACGTGGGGTTGTCACCACCGGTGAAGGTCACGGTACTACCGGTCGCATCACCGGGTTTTTCGGGAAGAACGGGAGGTCAAAAACAGCGAATAGGGCCCTGGTCGCCACGGCCCGGTGTGCTGTTGGTAACTTCCAGGTAAGGCACCGTGTCACTCTGCTCTCGCCTTCATAACAACTCCGTCCGTTGGTTAGGTGTACTTTCGGCCAGCGGATATCGTCCGGCAGCAGAACTCAGGTCGGTTCCGCGCGGAATGCGGGCCCGCTGAGAGGGCGAAGGGGAGAGTTACTGAAGTGAAGCGCAGCAACACAGCCAAGTTCGCCGCGGTCGCCGCGGCGGGCGTGCTGGTACTCACCGCGTGCGACGACGCGGCAGACAACGGCGACAACGGTGGCGGCGGCGCCGAGGAAGCCTCCGACATCAGCGTGGGTCTGGCCTACGACGTCGGCGGGCGCGGCGACCGCTCGTTCAACGACTCCGCCTACCGGGGCCTGGAGCGGGCGGCCGACGAACTCGGCGTGGAGACCCAGGACTTCGAACCCACCGACGGCGAGCCCGAGTCCGCCAAGGAAGAGCGCCTGGCGACCATGGCCGAGGAGGGCTTCGACCTCATCCTCGGTGTCGGCTACGCCTACGCCGAACCCGTACAGGCCGTCGCGGATGACTACCCGGACGTCCACTTCGCGATCGTGGACTCCGAGATCGAGGACTTCGACAACGTCACCAGCCTGGTCTTCGCGGAGGAAGAGGCCTCCTTCCTGGCGGGTGCGGCCGCGGCGCTGAGCACAGAGGAAGACCACGTCGGCTTCGTCGGCGGTGTCGAGGTTCCGCTGATCCTCAAGTTCCAGGCCGGCTTCGAAGCCGGGGTGGAGCACATCGACTCCGCCATCGACGTCGAGGTCGACTACCTGAGCCAGCCGCCGGACGACAGCGGCTTCGGTGACCCGGCCCGAGGCCGCGAGGTCGCCCAGGCCCAGCACGACCGCGGCGCGGACGTCATCTACCACGCTGCGGGCGCCTCGGGTAACGGCATCCTCGAGGCCGCCGTCGAAAACGACTTCACCTTCATCGGTGTCGACAGCGACCAGTACGAGAACGCCGATGAGGAGCAGCAGCCGCACGTGCTCACCTCCGCCATCAAGCAGGTGGACGTATCGGTGTTCGAGCTCGTCGGCGACGTCGTCGAGGGCACTCAGGAGGGCGGCCTCCAGCGCTTCGACCTCTCCGACGGCGGTGTCGACTACACCACCACCAACGAAGAGGCGATCGCCCCGCTCGAGGAGGAGCTCGAGGAGCTCAAAGCGCAGATCGTAGACGGTGAGATCGAGGTTCCGACTCAGCCGTAGCGGGCACGGAGCACCACAGCACCGGAGCGGGCACCGGGCCCGCTCCGGGTCTATCAAGAAACGGGGCCGGAGGGCACCGGGGAGAGGACACCCCCGGGAGCTTCGGCCCTGACCCGGTAGCCGCACCGCGACGAAGGTGTCCGGCCGTGGCCGTCCCAGGCCCGCCCGCGCCCCGCCGCACCTTCCCAACGAGGAGTCTGATGAGCAGCACGCCATCGGGCGGCGGGTCGAACGAACCCCCCGCCGTTGAGCTGCGCGGGATCACCAAGCGTTTTCCCGGCGTCGTGGCCAACCACGACATCGATATCACCGTGGCTCCCGGCACCGTGCACGCCATCGTCGGCGAGAACGGTGCGGGCAAGTCCACGCTGATGAAGACCCTGTACGGCATGCACCGGCCGGACGAGGGCCACATCTACGTCCGGGGCGTGGAGGTACGCCTCAACTCGCCGTCCGACGCCATCAAGCACGGCATCGGCATGGTGCACCAGCACTTCATGCTGGCCGACAACCTCACGGTCCTGGAGAACGTGGTCCTGGGCGCCGAACGCCGCTTCGGTATCGGCAACCGGGCCCGGGCCCGTATCCGCGAACTGTCCGGCCAGTACGGGCTGGGTGTCGACCCCGACCGCCTCATGGAGGATCTCGGTGTCGGCGACCGCCAGCGCGTGGAGATCCTCAAGGTCCTCTACCGCGGCGCGGACACCATCATCCTGGACGAGCCCACCGCCGTCCTCGTCCCGCAGGAGGTCGACGAACTCTTCGACAACCTGCGCGAACTCAAGCGCGAGGGCCTGACGGTCATCTTCATCTCGCACAAGCTCGACGAAGTCCTGTCGGTCGCCGACGAGATCACCGTCATCCGGCGCGGCACCACCGTCGCCACGGCCGACCCGCGCACCACCACCGCGCGGGATCTGGCCACCTTGATGGTCGGCGGCGAGCTGCCCGTCCCGGAGCTGCGCGAGTCCACCGTCACCGACCACGTGGTCCTGTCCCTGGACGGGGTCACCGTGGCCTCCACCGAGGGGCGCCCCGTGGTGGACGGCGTCAGCGTGGACATCCGCCGGGGCGAGATCGTCGGTATCGCCGGGGTCGAGGGCAACGGCCAGTCCGAGCTGATCGAGTCGGTCATGGGTATGCGCCAGCTCGCCTCGGGACGCATCACCCTGGAGGGTGAGGACATCACCTCCTGGTCGACCCTGCGGATCCGCGAGGCCGGGGTCGGTTACATCCCCGAGGACCGGCACCGCCACGGCGTGCTGCTGGAGTCCCCGCTGTGGGAGAACCGCATCCTCGGCCACCAGAGCAAGGCGCCCAGCGTCCGAGGGCCCTGGATCAACCGTCCGGGGGCCCGCACCGACTCCGAGCGCATCGTCGAAGAGTACGACGTGCGCACCCCCAACATCGACGTCATCGCCGACGCACTGTCCGGTGGTAACCAGCAGAAGTTCATCATCGGCCGTGAGATGAGCGGCAGCCCGCGCTTCCTCGTGGCCGCGCACCCCACACGGGGTGTGGACGTGGGCGCGCAGTCCGCGATCTGGGAGCAGCTGCGCGAGGCCCGGGCCGCCGGTCTGGCGGTCCTGCTGGTCTCCGCTGACCTCGACGAGCTCATCGGCATGTCCGACACGCTGCACGTGATCCTGCGGGGCAGCCTGGTGGCGGAGGCCGATCCGGCCACCGTCACCCCGGAGCAGCTGGGTTCGGCAATGACCGGTGCCGGGCTGGGCGGTGACACGGACAACGCAAGTGAGAGCGGTGCCGAGAAGGTCACCGACCGAGACGAGAACGAGGGCGGCGCATGAGTATCCTCCCCCGCCCCAACACGACCCTGTCGGGCCCCACAGCCTGCCTGATCGCGGTCGTCCTGGGCACCGGCGTCACTGTGGCGCTCGATCTGGCGCTGCTGTGGTGGGTGGCGCTCATCATCGGTGTCGTCGTGGCCTTCGCCTTCGTGGCCTGGTCCGCGTCCCTGGTCCCCGAAGAGAGGCGGGCCGGGGCCGACGGCACCAAGGAGGAGGGCACCGCCCTCCACAACACCCTGGTCGTCCCCACCGCACTGGTGCTGTCCGTGGTCGGCGGCCTGATCACCGCCTGGCTGCTCGACCTCCAGCTGCTCGAGTGGGTGGCGGCCCTGATCGGCGCGGCCGCGGGTTCCGCTCTGGCGTTCCTGCTCTTCCACCGCCTGGCGGCGATGCTGGCACTGTCGTTCGCGGCGGTCGCCACCGCCGGTGTCATCGCCATCGGTGTCACCGCGGCGGTCCTGCACTTCAGCGGTATCCCGCCGCTGGCCACCTTCGACCGCATGGTCGAGTACGGCACCCGGCCCAACAGCCTGGTGCAGATCATCAACGACAGCATCACGTACTACCTGGCCGCAGTGGCGGTGGCGATCGGCTTCAAGATGAAGCTGTTCAACATCGGCGTCGACGGCCAGTACCGGCTCGCGGCACTGATGGCCGCGACGGTCGGCGGCTACGTCATGCTGCCGCCGGTGATCAGCCAGATCCTCGTCATCGCCACCGCCATCGCCGTCGGCGGTCTGTGGGCGGGCATCGCCGGCTACCTCAAGGTGGCCCGCGGCGTCTCCGAGGTGATCTCGACGATCATGCTCAACTCGATCGCCACAGGTATCACCGCCTACCTGCTGACCGAGGGCCGCCTCGCGGTCGAGATCAGCACCAACAACATCGGCACCCCGCCGATCCCCGAGTCCGGCTGGGTCCCCGGCATCCCGGCGACCTTCCTCGGTTCGGAGCAGGAGATCTACGGTCTGGTGCTCCTGGCCGTCGCGGTCGGCATCGGCTACTGGGTCATGCTCAACCGCACCCGCTTCGGCTTCGAGCTGCGGGCCACCGGCCAGTCGCAGACCGCGGCCGAGGCCAGCGGCGTGAACGTCAAGAAGATGGTCTTCCTGTCCATGCTCTTCTCGGGCATGGTCGCCGGTCTGGTGGGCCTGCCCCAGCTGCTCGGCAGTTCGCACTACTACGCGCTCGACTTCCCGGTGGGTCTCGGGTTCATCGGTATCGCCATCGCACTGCTGGGCCGCAACCACCCGGTGGGCATCGTCTTCGCCTCGCTGTTCTGGGCCTTCCTGAACCAGGCGGCCGGCATCCTGCCCTTCGACGGCATCCCTGAGGAGATCGCGGTCATCGCGCAGGCCACCATCGTCCTCACGGTCGTCGTGGTCTACGAGATCGTGCACCGCTGGGGCCGTCGTTACCAGCAGCAGCAGATCGGCAGTCAGCTCGGTACGACAACAGAGTCCACCCCGGAGCCCGAGGCCGTGTCGCACGGCAGCGGCCCGGACCAGGCTTCCGCCGAGGGCGGCGAGGGTGACGACGGCACCCCCGGCACCGACGGCAAGCGCGGCGGGGAGGCACAGTGAGCCAGGAACTCAACGTGATGGAACCGGTGGAGAAGACTCCGCTGCGCCCCAAGGGCTGGGCGCGCTGGCGCGTGCTCACCCTGCTGATGGCGGTGTTCGTGTCCCTGGCGGGCCTGCGGGTCATCACCGGCCAGGACATGCTCACCGACGCGGGCACGGTCCGCACCACGCTGATCTTCGCGGTCCCGATCGGTCTGGCCGCCCTGGGCGGTCTGTGGGCCGAGCGCGCGGGCATCATCAACATCGGCCTCGAAGGCATGATGATCTTCGGGACCTGGTTCGGCGCCTACTTCGCGTGGAGCACCGACAACCCGTGGATCGGCCTGTTGGCCGGAACCCTGGGCGGCATGGTCGGCGGCCTCATGCACGCCGTGGCCACGGTGACCTTCGCCGTGGACCACATCGTGTCCGGTGTGGCGATCAACATCCTTGCCTTGGGCGCGATGCGCTACTTGTCGATCCTCGTGTACGAGGACGTGCAGGGTGCGGGCGCCGCGCAGTCGCCGACGGCCCCGTCGTTCCCGGTCATCCAAGTCCCCTGGCTGCCCGATGCCTTGTCACCCGTAGCGGAAAGCGGGATCTTCCTGGTCAGCGACTTCGCCGCGCTGATCATCGGTCTGACCACGCGCATGTCGGCACTGACGCTCATCGCGATCCTGATGATCCCGCTGACCTATCTGGTGCTGTGGCGGACCACCTTCGGCCTGCGCCTGCGCTCGGTCGGTGAGAACCCCAACGCGGCCGAGTCGCTCGGCGTGCCGGTGTACACGTTCAAGTACATCGCCGTGGTCATCTCCGGCGGACTCGCCGGTATGGGCGGCGTGTTCCTCGCTATCGTCGCGTCGCAGATCTACCAGGAGGGGCAGACCGGCGGCCGCGGCTACATCGGCCTGGCCGCGATGATCTTCGGTAACTGGCGGCCCGGCGGGCTGGCGATGGGTGCCGGCCTGTTCGGCTACACCGACGCCCTCCAGGTGCGCGGCGGTGGCGCGGCCATCCACGCCCTGCTGCTGCTCCTGGCCGTGGTCCTGCTGGTGGTGGCCGTGTGGCAGGTCCGCAAGGACCGCAAGGGCATCGCGATCGCCGGCGCGCTCACCGGGATCCTGCTGCTGGTCTGGTACTTCAGCACCGATTCGCTGCCGCGCGAGCTGGCCACCTACAGCCCGCACATCGCCACGCTGCTCGTCCTGTCATTGGCCTCCCAACGCCTGCGGCCACCGGCGGCCATCGGCAAGCAGTGGCGGGCGAGCCGATCATGAGCGCGCCCGACGTGAACCGGCCCGACCCGGACAGGGTGGACGCTGCCGGAACAGACGTGGACTGGGCGGCCCTTCGGGAGGCCGCCCGGGAGGCCATGGTCCACGCGTACGCGCCCTACTCGAACTACCCGGTGGGTGCGGCCGCACTGGTCGACGACGGCCGGACCGTCAGCGGCTGCAACGTGGAGAACGCCTCGTACGGTGTGGGCCTGTGTGCGGAGTGCGGGCTGGTCAGCGCTCTGCACACCTCCGGGGGCGGGCGCCTGGTCGCGTTCAGCTGCGTGGACGGCCGGGGCCAGACCCTGATGCCGTGCGGCCGCTGCCGCCAGCTGCTGTACGAGCACGGCGGGCCGGACCTGCTGGTGGACACTCCCGAGGGGATCCTCCCTATGGAACGCGTTCTGCCGCAGGCCTTCGGACCGCACAACCTCACCTGACGAGCGAAGCACCATCGGGCGTCTCCCCGGTCGCCGACCCACGGCGGCCGGGGAGACGTTTCTCCATCCACTTTTCCATCCAAGGAAAGGACAATGACATGGACGTCATCGAGATCATCCGGGCCAAGCGCGACGGGGGAGTGCTCACCCCGGAGCAGATCGACTGGGTGATCGGGGCCTACACCCGTGGGGAAGTGGCAGAAGAGCAGATGTCGGCTCTGGCGATGGCGGTCTTCCTGCGCGGTATGGACCGCGGGGAAGTGGGCCGGTGGACCGCGGCGATGCTGTCCTCGGGGGAGCGGCTGGACTTCTCCGACCTGGAGCGGCCCACGACCGACAAGCACTCCACCGGCGGGGTCGGCGACAAGATCACCCTGCCGCTCACACCCACGGTCGCCGCCTGCGGTGCCGCGGTGCCGCAGTTGTCCGGGCGCGGGCTGGGCCACACCGGCGGCACCCTGGACAAGCTGGAGTCGATCCCCGGGTGGCGGGCGTCGCTGTCCACCGACGAGATGCGCCGGGTGATCACCGAGACCGGCGGCGTGATCTGCGCGGCCGGGTCCGGCCTGGCCCCGGCCGACCGCAAGCTCTACGCGCTGCGCGACGTCACCGGCACCGTGGAGTCGATCCCGCTCATCGCCGGGTCGATCATGAGCAAGAAGCTCGCCGAGGGCACCGGATCGCTGGTGCTCGACGTCAAGGTGGGTTCGGGGGCGTTCATGAAGGACCGGGACTCCGCCCGGGAACTGGCCCGCACCATGGTGGACATCGGCAACGACTACGGGGTGCGCACGGTCGCGCTGCTCACGGACATGGCCACGCCCCTGGGCCGACAGGTGGGCAACGCACTGGAGGTCGCCGAAGCGGTCGAGGTGCTCTCCGGCGGCGGCCCGGCGGACGTCGTGGAGCTCACGGTGGCCCTGGCCCGGGAGATGCTGGCAGCGGCCGGGCTGACCCCCGGAGAGAACGGGGTGAAGGACCCGGCCGAGGCCCTCAAGGACGGCAGCGCCCTGGAGTCTTGGAAGGCGCTGATCCGGGCACAGGGCGGTGACCCGGACGCGCCGATGCCGGAGGCGGCCGAACGCCGCGTGGTGCTGGCCCCGTCGAGCGGGGTACTGACCAGGTTGGACGCCTACCAGGTCGGGCTGGCCGCCTGGCGATTGGGCGCGGGTCGGGCCCGCAAGGAGGACGCGGTGTCCTTCGGCGCCGGGGTGACCCTGCACGCCAAGCCGGGTGAGCCGGTCAAGACGGGCGAGCCCCTGTTCACACTGCACACGGACGAGCCGCAGCGCTTCGACCACGCCGCCGAGGCCTTGGAAGGGGCTTTCGACGTCGACGAATCCGGGGCCCCTGGTGGACGTTGGCTGGTCATCGACCGGATCGCCTGACCACCGGCGGCTCTGTACGGTCATCTGAGGCCCTGAGGGGCGTCCGAGTCGGGACGCGCCGCCCCGCCCTGGGAGCGCCTGAGGGCGCACCTCCCAGTGGCGTGGGTGCTCGCGGGCGAAAGAGCGCTAGGACTCTACTCCATCATGGGCGGCATCATCTGCTCGGCGCCCTCGGGAATCAGGAAGTACGCGACGGCGGCGGCGATCACGAACAGGACACCGACGATCGTCGCCGCGGTGCCCGTCCAGCGGGCCCAGGGACGGGTGCCGATGTTGGTCAGGGCGAGGGCCAGGGTCGAGAACAGAACGGTCAGCAGGGCCGCGGCGCCGCCCACCATGACCTGGGTCTCGATCTGGGCGACCTGCTCGGGGCCGATGGGCTGGCCGCCGACCAGGATCATGCTGGTGAGGATCTCCAGCAGCTGGCCGGAGAACACGGTCACGGCGAGCATGACCATGGCGACGATGCTCAGGGTCTCGGCGGAGAAGGCACCGCCTGCCTTGGGCTCTGCCGGAGCGGCCGCGAACTCCTCGAAGTTCAGCTCGGGTTCCCCCTCGACCGGGGCCTCGGAACCTTCGGCGGTCTCCGTGTTCTCGGCGGCCTCGGTAGCGACACCCGGCTCGAACTTCGGCTGGGCACCGCCCTCCTGCGATCTAGTGGTGGTCTCGGGACTGGTGTTGTCTTCTGGTGTGGTACTCACGCGGCCAACGTACCCCCGTGATGGAGTAAGCGGGACCTAAGAATCGCCTGATCAGCCCGGGGATGGCGACGGTTCCGTGGGGCCGGGCGCACCCGGCCCCACGGAACCGCTGTTCAGCTCCGGTCGGTGCTCGACTCGGGGGCGACGGTGCGGCGCTGTGCCCACCGTCGTCCCACGGCCACGAGCATGAGTACGGCGATCACGGCGATGATGCCGCTGGAGACCGGACGGGTGACGAACACGGAGAAGTCACCGCCCGAGATCAGCAGCGACTGGCGCAGCGAGACCTCGAGGATGCCGCCGAGGATGAAGGCCAGGACCAGCGGGCCCACCTCGTATCCGAACTTGCGCATGGCATATCCCACCAGCCCGAAGACCAGTACCACGACCATGTCGAAGACCCGGTTCTGGACCGTGTACACACCGATCAGCATCACGACCACGGCGACCGTGGACAGGATCGTGATGGGGATGCGCAAGACCTGCACGAAGGCGCCGATGAGCGCGGTGTTGAAGAGCAGGAGGAGCACGTTGCCCACGAACATCGAGGCGATGACACCCCAGAAGACGTCGGGCTGGTTGGTCATCAGGGTCGGCCCGGGGGTGATGCCCTGGATCAGCAGGGCGCCGTACAACAGGGCCAGGACGACGTTCGGCGGGATGCCCAGGGTGAGCAGCGGCACGAATGCAGTGGTGGAGCCGGCGTTGCTGGCCGCCTCGGGGCCCGCCACACCCTCGACCGCGCCCTTGCCGAAGCGCGAGGGGTCCTTGGCCCGCCGCTTCTCCAGTACGTACGACGCCATGGACGACACCACGCTGCCCCCGCCTGGAAGCAGCCCCAGGAGACTGCCGAGGACGGTGCCGCGGGCCAGGGCCCCGCGTGCCAGCCCGAAGTCGCTGCGGCTGGGGATGATCCGGCCGATCTTGTGCTTGATCCGGGTGCCGGTGGGGCTCTTGTCGATGTTGTAGAGCACCTCGCCCAGCCCGAACAGGCCCATCGCGATCGGGATGAAGTCCAGCCCGGCGAGCAGGCTCGTGGTGTCGAAGGTGAACCGGGGCTCCCCGGAGATCGGGTCCAGGCCCACGGCGGTGAGGAACAGGCCCAGGCCAGCGGCGACCAAGGCCCGGCCGATGGAGACGTTGCCCATGTAGGCCACGAGCAGGACCCCGGCCAGGGCGATCAGCGTGTACTCCGGCGGGCCGAAGCTCAGCGCCACCCCTGCGAGCAGGGGAGCGAGTATGACGAGGAAGACGGTCGCGGTCATCCCGCCCGCGAAGGAACCCAGTGCCGCGATGCCCAGGGCCGGACCGGCCCTTCCCTGCTGCGCCATCGGGTAACCGTCGAAGGTGGTCACCACCGAGGAGGCCTCGCCCGGGATGCGCAACAGGACCGAGGTGATGGTGCCGCCGTAGACCGACCCGTAGTAGATCCCGGCGAGCAGGATGATGGCGGTGGCCGGCTCCAGTACGTAGGTGAGCGGGAGGAGTAGGGCGATCGTCGCGGTCGGGCCAAGTCCGGGGAGTACCCCGATGAGGGTTCCGACGAGTACGCCGAGGGCGACGAACAGGAGGTTGGTCGGTTGCAGGGCCACCTGGAAGCCCTGCAGGACGCTGTCGAGGTGCTCCATCAGGGCGTTCCTTCCAGGAGGGCGATGAGCGGGTCCGCGGGCAGGGGGACGTCGAGGCCGTACGTCAGGCCGACGGTGAGCGCCGCGGTCACCACCAGCGCCGCCGGGACCGCGGTCACCCAGCGCATCCCGGCAAGGGCACGGAACCAGAGGACGAGGATCGCCAAGACCGGCAGGACCAGCCCGAGGACGGCGAACAGGCCGATGAAGCCCGCGATACTGGCCAGCGCCAGCAACAGGCGCCCCGGGTTGTGGCTGAACTTCTCCGGCGTGGGCTCGTCTCGGACGGGGGAGCGGATGGCGAAGGCGGCGAGCAGGATCAGCGCACCGGCGGCGAGCGGCCAGAAGCCCGGACCGGGCTCCTGCACGGTGCCCGGGTCCAACATGATGGACCCCGCCACCACGAGACCGCCGAACACGGCCCACACGGTGCGCTGCGGCCAGGCCGCCCAAGCGAGCGGGTGAGCGCGTTCGTCGGTCGCCTCCTCCGGACGGTCGGACTCTTGCGGGTCGGACACTTTGGTCTCGGGCGGGGGTCCGTCCTCCCGGACACCCGGTTCCTGGTCGCTGAGTTCCCGGGAGACGGCCCCGTCACCCTTGTGCGTTCCGCTCACGACTCCTCCTCGGCGATCAGCTCGAGGAAGCTCTCGTGCATCTTGTCCATGGTTCGTCGGCTCAGTTCCGAAGAGGTGGGGTGGTCGTTGGAGACGTAGTCCTCGCCCACTGCCTCCGACAGCTGTGGGGACTCCGCGCAGTCGCGGGTGTGCCCCTCTAGGAGTTCCACGAGGTCGTCGGGGGTGTCGGCAGGCAGGAGCGGGAACCAGTAGGAGTCGGAGAGCGGGAGCCCGTCGTACCCCAGCTCGTCGAACGTGGGTGCGTCCGGGATGTGCGGCATGCGCTCGCTGCCGGCGGAGACCGACACCTGTAGACCGCTCCCCTCCAGCTGTTCCATGACCTCGAGGGAGCTCTCGGTGAAGACCGCGTCGACGTCCCCGGCCCGGAGGGCGTTGATCGCGGGCGCTGAGCCCTCATAGGGGACCGCGCGTACCGGGGCGCCCATCACGTCCCGGAACAGGTTCAGCGTCTGGTGCGGCGCGCTCAGTGCGCCGGGGGTGGAGACGACGAGGGCCTCGTCCCGGTCCAGGAAACCGGGCCCGACCTCTTCGTGCAGGCCGGGTGGGGTGATGAGGACCGAAGGTGCCATGGAGACCTCGTTCAGAGGGGTGAAGTCGTCCTTGTCGTAGCCCACGGTCGAGACCCGCAGGGGTACGACCACGGGGCCGCTCGTGGTCACCATCGCCATGGTGTGGCCGTCGGCGTCGGCACTGAGCAGGTCGTTGAGGGCGATCGCCTGGCTTCCGCCCGGTTTGTTCTCCACCACGACCTCGCGGTCGAGGGCTTGGCTGAGGCACTGGGCGAAGACCCGGGCGATGGTGTCGGTGCCCCCGCCCGGGGCGAATCCCACGAGCATGGTGATGGGGCGTTCGGGGTAGTCCGCCGCGTCAACGGTGCTCTCGTCTCCGCCGCAGGCGGCCGCGGTCAGGGACAGAGCGGCCGCGGCCGCCAAGGCGGTCAGGGCCGGTCGTCGTGTCATCGGTGCGCCTTTCCTGATGACTGGTGTGCGGGGTCGCGCCCACCCGCGGGTAGGCGCGTGGCATGGACCTTGGAGCGGGGTCCATCGGCAGACCGGAGACGCCCCCTTCCTGGGCGTCGTTGTCCGGGAAGGGCTCCGGAGGAGCAGTAACCTACCGGTGTTAGGTTTATGTGATTCTAAGCACGTGTTCAGTTACGGGGCAAGAGTGGACATCCGCCTCAGGAGCACCACCGAATTCATTGAGCACCGGGGCTCGGGGCCAGGTATCCCCCATGGCCGCACCTTCGGAGTTCGAGGTGTGGTTCCGGGGCAAAGAAATCGGCCCCGCCTTCGGGCGGGGCCGCTGTGGAGTCGGGTCGGTCTGCGTCCGGTCAGGGCGCGGACAGCACCACGTACGACAGCACGGTGACGATCACGAGGAGAACGCCGACCAGTACCGTCGCCGCGGCCAGGTGGCGGGCCCACGGGCGGGTGCTCTCACCGGTCCGGACCAGGGCGATAGCCCCGCACACCACAGCCAGGGCGGAGAACAGGCCGGCTCCGGTCAACTGCCCCTGGACCTGGGTGTTGAGGGTGCCTTCGGCGCCGATCAGGGTCTGCTGGTTGAAAATCCCGATCAGCTGGGTGGACAGCACCGTCGTAGCCAGAAGCAGGAGCCCGGCGATGCTGAAGGTCTCGGGCCCGAAGAGCCCCGAGGGGTGTGGGGCAGGGCGTCCGGAGAGGAAGGCATCGCTCGCCGCGTTGTCTACCCCGGGGGCCTGAGGACTCTCCGTGCTGCCGGGGGTCTCGGTGGCGGGGGAAGGGTCAGGGGTGGGTGCGGTGTCGTCTGAGGAGGTACTCACCCGCGTCAAAATACCGCCCGCTTTTCCCGAATCCGCAGTCTGTAACGGGTTGATTGCGGCCGGTTCCGGCCACGTCGCCCTGAAGGGTCCATGAGGGAAAAACAATCACCAGCGCTTGTTTTTTCCTGTGTCCGGTGTCACTCTCGTTGCCATGACCGCTACACCAGCCCCTTCACTGTGGGTCGGCAACGCCTCCGGCTTCTACGGAGACCGGTTCTCCGCCGTCCACGAGATGCTCACCGAAGGCTCCTTGGACGTCCTCACCGGCGACTACCTGGCCGAACTCACCATGGCCATCCTCGGCCGGGACCAGCTGGCCGATCCGGACAAGGGCTACGCGAAGACCTTCCTGCGCCAGATGCGCGAGTGCCTGAGCCTCATCGTGGAACGCCGTGTCCGGGTGGTCACCAACGCGGGCGGCCTCAACCCACGGGGACTGGCCGACAGACTCACCGATCTGGCGGAGAGCCTCGGCTTCGAGCCCCGCATCGCCTGTGTCTCCGGCGACGACCTCCTCGACCGCGCCGAGGAGCTCGCCCTCGGCACCCCCCTGACCGCCAACGCCTACCTGGGCGCCTTCGGTATCGCCCGGTGCCTGGACGCCGGGGCCGACATCGTCGTCACCGGTCGCGTCACCGACGCCTCCCTCGTGGTGGGCCCCGCCATCGCCCAGTTCGGCTGGACCCGCGACGACGTCGACGCCCTCGCCGGTGCGACCGTCGCCGGGCACGTCATCGAGTGCGGCACCCAGGCGACCGGCGGCAACTACGCGCTGGTGGACGACCTCGCGGGACGCCGCCTGGACCACCCGGGCTTCCCCGTCGCCGAGATCGACTCCGACGGCTCCTCGGTCATCACCAAGCACAACCGTGCAGACGGGGCGGTCACCGTCGGCACCGTCACCGCCCAGCTCGTCTACGAGATCGCGGGCGCCCGCTACCCGGGCCCCGACGTCACCACCAGGCTGGACACCGTCCAGCTCAGCCAGGAGTCGCGGGACCGGGTGCGGATCAGCGGGGTGACCGGCGAGGACCCGCCACCGGAACTCAAGGTCGGCCTGACCGGGATCACCGGCTTCCGCAACGAGGTCGAGTTCCTCATCACCGGCCTGGACGCCCGAGCCAAGGCACGGATGGCCGAACGCCAGCTGCGTGCCTCCCTCGCCCACAGGAAGCCCGGCGACCTGAGCTTCGAGTTCGTCCCCGCCCTGGACCCCCACGGGGCAACCCAGGACGAGGCCACCGCCCGGCTGCGCGTAATCGCCCGCGACCACGACCCCGCCGTCATCGGGCGCCGTTTCGGCGCCGCCGCTGTCGAACTCGCCCTGGGCAGCTACGCCGGGTTCCACATCACCGCGCCACCGCGCGACGCCCGCCCCGACGGGGTCGCCGTCACCCACGCGCTCGTGCCCGCCACCGAAGTCGACCACGTGGTCACCACGCCTGACGGTGACCGCGAGAGCGTCCCCCACGGTGCGCGCAGCAGGGAGCTGGCACCGGTCGCTGAACCGCCGCTGCCCGAACCTCTGCCGTCCGAACCCACCCGGCTCGCACCCCTCGGCCTGGTCCTGGGTGCCCGCAGCGGTGACAAGGGCGCCGACGCCAACGTGGGCGTCTGGGCGACCTCGGACGAGGGATGGCGGTGGCTGGCCCACGAACTGACGGTCGAGGTACTGCGCGAACTCCTCCCGGAGACCGCCGACCTCGCGGTCACCCGCCACCTGCTGCCCAACCTGCGCGCCGCCAACTTCTGGGTCGAGGGGATGCTCGCGCCCGGAACGCCCCGCCGCGAGGGCCTGGACCCCCAGGCCAAGGGCGTGGGTGAGTGGCTGCGCGCCCGCCGGGCCCGGATCCCCGAGTCCCTGCTGCCCCACAACCCCCCTAACCCGGAGCGCGAGAACCTGCTGCCCGAGACCCCGTTGCCCGAGGAGGGCCCGTGAGCGTCCTGACCTCCAGACTCGACACCCGGGGCCCGGCCTACGCCGAGGCCCGGGACACCATGCTGGCCAAACTGGCCGAACTCGACACCGAACACGCCAAGGCGCTGGCCGGAGGCGGCGACCGCTACGTCGAACGGCACCGGGACCGAGGAGGCCTGCTGGCCCGGGAGCGCATCGAGCTCCTGCTGGACGAGGGCAGCCCCTTCCTCGAACTCTCCCCCCTCGCCGCGTGGGGCAGCGACTTCCACGTGGGCGCGAGCGTCGTCACCGGCGTGGGCGTGGTCTCGGGGGTGGAGTGCGTGATCGTCGCCAACGACCCCACTGTGCGCGGCGGCTCCAGCAACCCGTGGAGTCTGAAGAAGTCCGCCCGCGCCGGAGAGGTCGCCGAGCGGAACCGGATGCCGATGATCAGCCTGGTGGAGTCGGGCGGCGCCGACCTGCCCACCCAGAAGGAGATCTTCATCCCGGGCGGTGGCACCTTCCGCCACCTCACCCAGCTGTCGGCCGCCGGGATCCCCACCATCGCCCTGGTCTTCGGAAACTCCACGGCCGGTGGCGCCTACGTCCCCGGGATGAGCGACCACGTGGTCATGGTCCGGGACCGGTCCAAGGTCTTCCTCGGCGGCCCGCCACTGGTCAAGGCCGCAACCGGGGAGGAGAGCGACGACGAGTCCCTGGGCGGCGCACGCATGCACGCCGAGGTGTCCGGACTCGCCGACCACTTGGCCGAGGACGAGCACGACGCCCTGCGCATCGGCCGCCGCATCGTCGCCCGCCTCAACCACACCAAGGGCGGGCCGTCTCCCCAGGGGACGGTACGCGGCCCCCTCCTGCCGACCGAGGAGCTCCTCGGGATCATGCCACCCGACCTCAAGGTCCCGGTGGACCCGCGCGAGGTCATCGCGCGCGTGGTCGACGGCTCGGAATTCGACGAGTTCAAGCCGTCCTACGGCCCCGGCCTGGTCACCGGATGGGCCACCCTGCACGGCTATCAGGTCGGCATCCTGGCCAACGACAACGGCGTTCTGTTCAGCGCCGAGTCGCAGAAGGCCGCCCAGTTCATCCAGCTCGCCAACCGGTCCGACACCCCGCTGGTCTTCCTGCACAACACCACCGGCTACATGGTCGGCGCCGAATACGAGCAGGGCGGCATCATCAAACACGGCTCGATGATGATCAACGCCGTCTCCAACAGCACCGTGCCCCACTTCTCCGTGCTCATCGGCGCCTCCTACGGGGCCGGGCACTACGGCATGTGCGGCCGCGCCTACGATCCCCGCTTCCTCTTCTCCTGGCCGAGCGCCCGGTCCGCCGTCATGGGCCCCAAACAGCTCGCCGAGGTCATCTCGATCGTCTCGCGCGCCTCTGCGGCCAAGAAGGGCCAGCCCTACGACGACGACCAGGACGCCGCCATGCGCGAACTGGTCGAGAACCAGATCGAGGCCGAGTCCCTCCCGATGTTCCTGTCCGGCAGGGTCTACGACGACGGTGTCATCGACCCCCGCGACACCCGCACCGTCCTCGGGCTGTGCCTGTCCTTCGCCAGCAACGCACCCGTACGCGGCACCGACCGCTTCGGCGTCTTCCGAATGTGAGGGAGGATCGTGACCCACACAGCCCCCACCGAGCCCACCCGCCCCATCACCACGCTGCTGGTCGCCAACCGCGGCGAGATCGCCCGCCGGATCATCCGCACCTGCCGGACCCTGGGCGTGGCCACCGCCGCCGTACACGCGCCCGGCGAAGAGGACGCCGCCCACGTCCGTGAGGCCGACACCGCCGTGTGCTTGGCCGTGCCCGAGGGTCGCGGCCCCGTTGACGCCTACCTCGACCCGGACGCCCTCGTCGCCGCCGCCCGCACGGCCGGTGCCGACGCCGTCCACCCCGGCTACGGCTTCCTGTCGGAGAACGCCGCCTTCGCACGAGCGGTCGCCGACGCCGGACTGACCTGGGTGGGACCCGCCGCCGAGGCGGTCGAACAGATGGGCTCCAAGACCCTCGCCAAGAAGGTGGCACGCGACGCCGGGGTCCCCGTCGCCGACGCCCTCGAACCCGGGGACGTGCGCCCCGAACACCTACCGGTCCTGGTCAAGGCCGTGTCCGGGGGTGGTGGGCGCGGCATGCGCGTGGTCGGAGACCTCGCCGACCTCGCCGCCGAGGCCGAGGCCGCCCGTACCGAGGCAGCCTCCGCCTTCGGCGATCCCGCGGTGTTCTGCGAGCCCTACGTGGAACGCGGCCGCCATGTGGAGGTCCAGGTCCTCGCAGACCACCACGGCACCGTCTGGGCGCTCGGCGAACGCGACTGCTCGGCGCAGCGCCGCCACCAGAAGGTCCTGGAGGAGGCCCCCGTGCCCGGCCTGCCCGAGGAAGTTCGGGAGCGGCTGCACCAAGCCGCCCGGGACCTGGCCTCGGCGATCGGCTACACGGGCGCCGGAACCGCTGAGTTCCTGGTCCCCGTCGGTGACCCCGGCTTCGGCCAGCCCGTCTTCCTGGAGATGAACACCCGGCTCCAGGTGGAACACCCCGTCACCGAGTGCGTCACCGGGCTGGACCTGGTGGAGTGGCAGCTGCGCGTCGCCGAAGGCGAGCCCCTGCCCGAGGGAGGCCCGCCGGAGCCGCGCGGCCACGCGGTCGAGGCCCGCCTGTACGCCGAGGACCCGGCCGAGGGCTGGCGGCCCCGGACCGGTGTCCTGCGGGCCTTCGACGTCCCCGCCGCCGACACCAGCTTCACGCCGCTGACCGGGCCCGGGGTGCGCCTTGACCACGGGGTCGAGGCCGGCGACGCCGTCGGTACCGACTTCGACCCCATGCTGGCCAAAGTCATCGCCTACGGCCGCGACCGACGCGACGCCCTGCGCCGCTTGGCCGCGGCCCTGGCCGGAGCCCGCCTACACGGGGTCGGAACCAACCGAGACCTGCTCGTCCGCGCCCTGCGCCACCCGGACTTCGCCCGAGCACACGGCCAGCCTGAGCGGCTCCACACCGGGTTCCTCACCGGTGACCGCCTCACCGAGCTGGCCCGGCCGCTCGCCGATCCGGCCACCGAAGAACTGGCCGCGCTCGCCGCATCCCTGGCCTCGTTCGAGGCGGCCAGAACCGGCGGCACGGTCCCGGACGGGATCCCCGCGGGCTGGCGCAACCTGCCCTCCGGCCCGCACGAACGGCGCCACACCACCGAGGGCGGGCGCGAGTTCACCTCGGCCTTCCGGTCGGTGCGCGGCGCCCACCTCCCCGATAGGGAGGGGGTTCGAGTCCTGGACGCCGGCCCCGACCACGTCGTCTTGGAAGCGGACGGGCTGCGCCGCGCCTTCGACGTCCACATCGGCGCCGCCGTGTACGTCGACTCGCCGCTCGGATCGGTCACCCTGACCCCCGTGGACCCGCTCCCGGCCCCCGAGGCGAAGGTCGACCCCGGCGCGCTGCCCGCACCCATGCCCGGCACCGTCACCGCAGTGGACGTCGCCGTCGGCGCGCGGGTGCGCGAGGGGCAGACCCTGCTGCGCATGGAAGCGATGAAGATGGAGCACCGAGTCACCGCGCCCGCCGCCGGAGCCGTCCGGGAGCTCCCCGTCGCGGCGGGGCAGCGGGTGCCCTCGGGGGCGTCCCTGGCCGTACTCGACTACGCCGAACCCGACGACGAACCCACTCCCCACAGCGAAGGGTCTGAACAGTGACCGGTGCGATGACCTTCAACGAACCCTCCGAACGCATCGAGCTGCGGGCCGCGGTCTCCGGTTTCGCTGCCTCCTACGGATCCGACTACTACAGGGCCAGAGCCAAGGAGGGGTCCTACCTCACCGACCTGTGGCGCGAAGCGGGCAAACTCGGCTACCTGGGCGTCAACATCCCCGAGGAGTACGGCGGCGGGGGCGGCGGCATCGGCGACCTGGGCGCCGTCTTGGAGGAGCTCAGCGCCGCCGGGTGCCCCACTCTGATGATGGTGGTCTCCCCGGCGATCTGCGGAACCGTGCTGTCCCGGTTCGGCACCCCGGAACAGCGCCTGCGCTGGCTGCCCGGCCTGGCCTCCGGCGAGTCGATCATGGCCTTCGCCATCACCGAGCCCGACGCCGGTTCCAACGCCCACCGCATCACCACTACCGCGCGCCGCGAGGGTGACGGCTGGGTCCTCAACGGCCGCAAGACCTTCATCTCCGGAGTGGACGTGGCGGACGCCGTCCTCGTGGTCGGCCGGATCCAGGACGAGGACACCGGACGCCTCTCCGCCGCTCTGTTCGCGGTGCCCACCGATGCCCCCGGGTTCGAGGCCCGCCAGATCGAGATGGACATCGTCAGCCCGGACCACCAGTTCCAGCTGTTCATGGACGACGTCCGCCTGCCCGCCGGTGCCCTGGTCGGGGACCCCGACGCCGGGCTCCTCCAGCTCTTCGCCGGACTCAACCCCGAACGCATCATGGCCGCGTCCCTGGCCAGCGGCAGCGCCCGGCACGCCCTGGACAAGGCGGTCGCCTACGCTAAGGAGCGCGTGGTGTGGCGGGACAGCCCCATCGGCTCCCACCAAGGTCTGGCCCACCCCTTGGCCCAGGTCAAGATCGAGATGGAGCAGGCCCGCCTGATGACCCAGCACGCGGCGCTCCGCTACGATTCCGGCGACGACGCGGGCGCCGGAGAGGCGGCCAACATGGCCAAGTACGCCGCGGCGGAGGCGTGTGTGCGATCGGTCGACCAGGCCGTGCAGACCCTCGGCGGCAACGGCCTGGCCAGCGAGTACGGTCTGGGGGCGGCGATCGCTGCCTCCCGCCTGGCCCGTATCGCTCCGGTGAGCCGGGAGATGGTCCTCAACTACGTGGCGCAACAGTCCCTCGGCCTGCCCAAGTCGTACTGACCACGGCGGGTGACACAGGGGAGAAGGGGCGCGTAGTGGAGACGGCATCCGACCGAGAGCCGAGACAGGAGCGCAGCCGGGCCACCCGGGCCCGGTTGCTGGACGCTGCGGTGGGCTGCCTGTCCGAACACGGGGTGGCCGGGGCCACGGTCGGTGCGGTGGCCAAGCGTGCCGGGGTGTCCCGGGGCGCCGCACAACACCATTTCCCCACCCGTGAGGATCTGCTGCTGGCGGCGCTGCGGCACATAGTGGACAGCCGCGGCGCTGACCTGCGCCGCCGCGCGGAGGCGGTCCCCGAAGGCCCCGGCCGGACCGAAGCCGTGGTGCAGATGGTGGTGGACGCCTTCAACGGGACCGGGTTCAACGCCGCGCTCCAGCTGTGGGCCGGGGCAGCCAGCGACCCCGCCCTGCGCGATCGGGTCATCCCACTGGAGGAACAGGTGGGGCGGGAGGTGCACCGCGCGGCCGTGGAACTCCTGGGGGCGGACGAGTCTGCCCCCGGAAACCGCGAGGCGGTCCAGGCCACCCTCGACCTCGCCCGGGGCTTGGGCCTGGCCAACCTGCTCACCGATGACGGCCCCCGCCGACGCCGCATCGTCCGCCAGTGGGCCGCGATGCTCGACCACACCCTGGGATCGGCCCCCGACCGATAGCGGTCCAGGTGGTCGGCCGCGGTCGTGGCGGGAGAGCCGATGTCCGTCGTGGCGGGGGAGCCGCGCGGCTCAGCGTGCCGCCGCGGTACGGCGGCCGTAGTCGGTGGCCAGGGCGATGAGCAGCGGCCCCCAGAAGATCATCGGCAGGTACCAGCGCAGGACCGAGAAGTCCGGTGGTGCGAGCTCGTCGGGGGCGGGCGGCCCGAGGACGGGTTCGAAGGTGAACAGGTTCCCGAAAGTGACGTTCCACAGCGCGTATAGCGTCAGCGCGACGATGATCCAACCGCCCGTGTGCGCGGTCGCGGCCGCCAGGCGGTGGTGGACGGGGCGGCCGCCGAGGAGGGGGACCCACCTCGGCAGGGCCAGGCCCCACGAACGGACCAGTCCTAGGGAGAGCAGCCCCAGGACCATCGACAGCGCGCTGAGTAACACGAGATACCAGCCGTCGTTCAGGAACGCGTGCGGACCACCCGGCTCCTCCTCGAAGACCGCCCACAAGCGCCAGATGGCGGAGGGCAGGATGGTCAAAGGAATGGCCCAGGCGCTCCAGACGGCCCAGCGGGGCGGCGGCGGAACGGTCGAGCGGGTGCCGAATCCGGACGTGGTGGGGGTCATCGCGGTCTCCTTCGGGACGGACGGGTCGATGCCTCCAGCCTGTTCCGCGACGGCTCGGGCCGGATCCCTCCCCAGAGGGGTTCGCGTCCCCTACCCGGGGGAGCCGTGCGGTGCGGGCATCAGGCCATGTGGCTACCGGTCCACGGTTATCTACTCACTGGTATCCGCCTACCGAGTCGGTTCTGGGGAGGATTATCATCGAAAAGGCCGGGCACAGCCCCGGTCCCAACAGTTCTTCCACAACAGGTTCTACGGACAAGGCGGTGTGTCGGTGGGTGCGGATTCGGGCAGGGACCTCCCCGGCCTGGCCAAACGGGTGGTGGACGCGTTCGCGGAGAGCGCCACGCGGCGCAGGGACCGCGACGCCCTCATGGACACCGCCTTCGCGAGGCTCTTCGAGTTCTACCAGGCGACGACCCCGGCCGAACGGAACTCCCCGGCGGGGCAGAACCTCAAGGCCACCCTCGCCGAACTCCTGGTGAGCGGCAGCAACCCGGACCGGATCAGCCTGTACGTGGTGCGCAGCCAGACCGCCGCCGACAACGGCCAGCACGAGGGGTACCGCCCCGCCTGCTGGCGGCGCTCCATGTTGCAGATCCTGGGCGACGAGTTCGTGTCTTGGCCGCAGTTCATGCGCCCGGTAGACTTGGAAGCCGTCCCGCGCATCGACGACTCCTTGGAGATCGTCGCGGAGAACGCCAGCCCCGTCAGCGGCGAGGAGGTGCCCGCCTGGGTGCCCGAGTCACACTGGTGGTGGTGGGAACCGGCCCGTCTGCGCGGTGAGGACGCCCCCGCGCACACGCGCGCTGACAGCGGCGACATGGACGCCGTCCCCGAATGATCGGGGCACGACCGTGAACGGGGCCGCTGCCCGCCGCCCGCTCCTGAACGCCGCCGGACCGGCGGCGGTCGCCGCGGTGCTCACCCTGCTCATCCGTGCCCTGTTCATCGGCAACACCTGGGGTGAGGCCGCGGTGTACGCGGGCCTGTTCGGGCTGTTCTTCTTCGTCTGCGCCTACGCGGCCCTGCGCTGGGCCCGGTGGACCGGACGGTCCACCGGTGCGGGCGCCCCGTAGGGCGTCAGGAGACGCCCCGGATCCTCCAGACGACGATCGCGCCGCACAGGGAGACCAGTCCGCACACCGTGTACAGCACCGGGTAGCCGCCCAGGTGGACCACGATCGGTCCGGCCAGGGCCGGGGCGATCACCTGCGGGCCCGAACTGGCGATGTTGACGATCCCCAGGTCCTTGGCGCGCCCCTCGGCGGTCGGCAGTACCTCGGTGACCAGGGCGTTGTCCACGGACAGGAAGACGCCGAACCCCACCCCCAGCACCACCGCGCAGGCCACGGCGGCGGGCCAGGTGGGGTAGAGGGCCACCATGAACGCGGGCAGGCCCATCACCACCCCGGCGAAGGCGACCATGCCGCGCCGCTTCCCGAGCCGGTCAGAGACCATGCCCGCGACGACGGTGGTGGCCACGACCGCTGCCGTGTACACGAGGATCAGCGTGAGCAGCCCGTCCGCGGCCGAGGAACCGGGGAAGAGCTCCTCGTAGCCCACCTCGTCACGCAGGAAGTAGAGCAGGTACAGGATGAACATGGCGTTCCCGGTACCGATGAGGAAGCGGGTGAGGAAGGCCCAGGCGAAGTCGGGGTGGCGTCGGGGCGAGACCCACAGGCCCCGCACGAACTCGCCCCACGGAGGCCGGTCCTCGCGGTGCAGCGGCGGGTCCGGGGAGAGCAGTGCGAAGGGGAGGACGCAGGCGATGGTGAGGACCCCGAGCAGCGTGTAGCCGGGTGCGATCTCGGTGACGACGACGGTGACCAGGACGACCGCCGCCACCACCCCGGCCGACTGGGGGATGCCGATCCAGCCCGAGACGGCCCCGCGCTGGCTGCGGGGCACGTGGTCGGGGACGGCGGCGAGCAGGGTGGCGTTCAGGCAGGCCAGCGCGGTCTGCACGAACGACCAGCCTAGGAGGACGCCCGGAACGCTCGCCTGGGTGCCGAGGACGGCCAGCCCGGTTCCACCGAGTACCGCCCCGACCAGGACCCAGGGCCGACGGCGGCCCAGCGGCCCGGTGGTGCGGTCGGACAGCGCACCGGCCAGCGGGGTGGCGACCATGGCCATGGCGGCGCCGACCCCGGTGACCCAGGCCAGCACGGTCTCTTTGTCGGCGGGTGCGACGTGCTCGACCTGCTCGGGGAGCAGGACCTGGAGCGGCCCGAAGAAGGCCATCCACATGCCGAGGTTGGCCAGGCTGATACCGGCCACCCACAGGGCGCGGACGTTGCGTGTGGGTTCGGCGAGGGCGTGGGGGAGCGGGTTGCGCGGCCGCGGCGCCGGGGGTGTGCGCACAGGGTGACCTACCTAACATGAGACGGGTTCATGTTAAGTCAGCAGAGTGGGCGGGGGAAGGCTCGGAAGGGTTCGGAGGGCGGTTCCACGTACAGCTAGTCAACTTTGATTAGTAAGGTGGGCGAATGAACGAGACAGGGACAGTCCGAGCCAACGAGACCACGGTGCCGCTGTTGCACACCCACGACGCCCAGGCCACGCTCGACTTCTACCGGGCACTCGGTTTCGGGGTCGTCTGGAAACAGCTCAAGCCGTACGTATACCTGGCTTTCGAATGGAGCGGCTTCGAGCTGCACTACGGGTCCGCACCCAGAGGGCTGGACCCCACTGAGGAGTACACCGGCGGAGCCCTGGTCATGGTCGACGCGGTCGCGCCCTACCACGCGGCCTTCTCGGCGGCCATGCGCTCCGCCCACGGCAGGGTCCTGGCCCGCGGGCTGCCGCGGATCACCCGGTACCGGCCCGGTGCCACCCGCTTCACACTGATGGACCCGTCCGGGAACTCCATCATCTTCATCCAGCGCGACGAGCCCGAAGGGCTCGACTACGGAGGCTCCCCGGAGCTGGAAGGCCTGGCCAAGGTCCTGGACCAGGTCCGGATCTACCGGGAGTTCAAGAACGACGACCGGGCCGCGTACCGCCGGGCCAAGTCGGCTCTCAAGCGGCACCCCGACGCACCGGCAGTGGACCGCGCCCTGGTCCACGCCGTCCTGGTGGAACTCTCGGTGGCCCTTGACTTGCCCGAGGAGGCCGAACAGTGGCGCTCGGACCTGGAGGGCATCGCGCTGTCCGAGAAGGAGCGCCAGCGGGTGGAGGGCGAACTGGACCGCGCACTCGAACTGAGTGAGTGGCGCGGTGACGCCTCCGAGCCGGAGACGTAGAGAACGCACCGCCTGATGGCCCGCAGTGGCCACAACTGGGCACCACAGCTCCCCGTCCCATGGGTGAAGGAGCGGCGACTATGGGAGGCGGATGTGGACCGCAGGCGCGTGATCTGGCTTGGTGCGGCGGTGGTGCTGCTGGCCGTGGGCGCCGCCGCATGGGGAGCGGATGCGAGCGACGGCGTCTACTACCGGCTGCGCGCGGTGCCGTTCGTGCTGGTGCCGCTGGCCTGGACCGTCGCGGCGGTGCTGATCCTCTTCCCGGTGGCCCGGACGGCGCGGGGCCACCGGAGGGCGTGGCTCGTCTGCGGCGGCCTCCTCCTGGGACTGGCCCTGCTGCTGTGGCCCTACACGGCTTTCCATTACCTCGATCAGGACCGTCACGTCGAGCGGGAGCGGGCCGAGATCGGCGGTTACGTCCTGGTACTGGAGCAGCGGTTCATCGCCGGGGCGTCGGTCCCGGAATGCGGGCTGTACCTGCGCCAGGACGGCGGCCCCCTCAGCCGCGAGACAGCGGTCACGCCCTCGGTCCAGGGGAGCTGTTCCGAGCCGAGGGCCTCCGAGGACGGGGCGGGGTTCGAGCTGGTCACCCGTGAGGGCGAGACGGTCGGCGAGGTGGGCCCCGCCGACCACTTCTGACCCCCGGGGCGGCCCCGGATCCGACACGGCAACGACAGGTAGCTCCCTACCGTTCACTGGCGAACCGACGACAGGTTCCCTGGGCCCTGAGGCCGTGGGGCCGTGGGGCACAGTCGCGCCCGCGGTATTGACCATTTGTGCTATCTTTTGACCATGCAGTCAAATGAGCCGCTCCGCGATCCCGCTTCCTACCTCCAGCAGGCAGCGACCGAGCCTTCCGTCCGGGCCGACGGGCTGATCGCGCCCCTCGCGGCCCTCCCGGGCGTTCCCGCGGGGAGGGGTCACCCATGACCGTGCACCGCGGCCTGGCCGACGCGCCCTCGGCGCCGCGTCGCATGCTCGCCCCGGACCTGGCGCGGGGCGCGATGCTGCTGCTGATCGTGCTCGCGCACGCTCCGCTCTACCTGGTCAGCGTTGGGACCGGAGCGTTCGGTCTTCCCGCGAGCGGGTCGGTGCTCGACCAGACGGTCCGTATCGTCGGCCTCCTGACCGTCGACAACCGCGCCTACCCGATGTTCGCCGCCCTGTTCGGCTACGGGATGGTCATGGTCATCACCCGGCAACGGGCGACGGACGGGGACGACTCGCGCGCGCGTCACCTGCTACGGCGCCGCGGCTGGTGGCTGCTCGTGTTCGGCTTCGGCCACGCGCTCCTTGTGACCCCGGTCGACATCCTCGGCGCTTACGGCCTGGCGACGCTGCTGGTGGGCTGGTTGTTCTTCCGCCGGGAGCGGGCCCTGCTGATCGGCGCCGCCGTGCTGTCCGTGTGGTTCGTCTTCGCCGTCACCGCCACGAGCTTCTTCGAGCATCTCCCCGCGCAGGGGGCGGACACGGCGGTCGACACGTTCGCGCTCGGGGCGATGGGCTATGCGCCGACCGACATCGTCGAACGCATGGTGGTCTGGGTTGTCGCGGTGGTCAGCAACAACGCCGTCTTCCCGATCGTGATCGCGATGCTGCTCGGGGGATGGGCGGCCAAGCGCCGGGTGCTGGAGGACCCCGCACACCACCGCCGAACGCTGCGCTTGGTCGCGGTCACCGGGCTCCTGGTGGCACTGGTCGGGGCGGTGCCGAAGGTCCTGGTCGACGTGGGGCAGTTGCCCGCCGACGCCGCCTGGCTCGCGCAGAGCCTGCACGTCATGAGCGGGCTGTTCGGCGGGCTCGCCTACACGGCTGTGTTCGGCCTCCTCGGCGCACGGCTGCAGAACCGACAGAACCGGCTGGTCGGACTGTTGGCCGCCACCGGTCGGAGGTCACTTACCTGCTACCTGCTCCAGTCGACCCTGCTGGTCGTCATGCTGTCGCAAACGTTCCTGGGCATCGGCGGGAGTGTCAACAGTGCCGGTGCGGCACTGGTCGCGGTGCTGGCGTGGCTGGGCGGTGTCACCGCGGCCGCCCTGCTGGAGCGCGCGCATCGGCCGGGCCCAGCCGACGCGTTGCTGCGACGGCTGGTCTACCGACAGGCGAAGCCGGCCAGGCCATGACCGAACCGGCCGAGCAGTGTGCACAAGAAGCGACCGAGGGGAGGGCTTTGGATGCGTGAGGCAAGGAGTGGGCCCCGGCTTCGCCCGCCGAACAACCAGTACGACCGCAGCGTGGTGCGCTGGTGGCGCACCCGGCTGGCGCTCGCCACCGCCGGCACCGCCGTCCCGCTGGTGGTTCTCGCTCTGCTCATCACCCCCGCCCGGCCGTGGCTGCTCGCCCCGGCCGCGGTCGTCGGCGCCGTCGGCCTGGCCGCCGCCGTCGCGCTGCCGATCTGGTGGCACCGGGTGCACAGGTGGGAGGTCACCGACAGCGCCGTCTACACCCGGACCGGATACTTCTGGCAGAACTGGCGGATCGCGCCGATGTCCCGCATCCAGACGGTCGACACCACGCGCGGGCCGGTGCAGCGGTTCTTCGGCCTCTCCACCGTCAAGGTCACCACCGCCTCCGCCGCCGGCGCGATCGCCATCGCCGGTCTGGAACGGCAGCTGGCAGAACAGGTCGCCCACGACCTCACCCTCACCACCGACGCCACCCCCGGGGACGCCACATGAGCAAGAACGACGCCACCCCCGAGGCTGCGTGGACCCCGCTGGACCGCGGCACCCGCAAAGTCACCGCGCTACTACTCCTCGGCGCCTCCGTGCTGGCGGGTGTCCCGACCACGATCGGGCTCACCCCCTGGCTGTCGTTCGGCGTCACCATGATGTGGGTGCTGTCCGGCGCCGGCCTGCTGATCGCCGGAGGGGTGGTCGCTGACCACCTGCGCTGGCGCAAGACGCGGTACCGCGTTCTGGCCGACAGCGTCGAGCTGCGCAAGGGCATCCTGTTCGTCAGCCGCCGCCGGCTCGCTCGCGACCGGATCCGGGCCGTCGACCTCAGCGCGCACGTGGTGCTGCGCGTGTTCGGGCTCGTCCGGCTGACCCTTGGCACGGGAGAGCAGGGCGGCGGTGGATCGAGCACGCACAGCATCGTGCTCGATCCGATCCCGCGCCGGGTCGGTGAGCACCTGCGCGCGGTTCTCCTGGGCCACGAGGGCGCAGACGAGGAACACCGCGCTGAGCGCCTGGGCACGTGGCGGCCCGCGTGGACCGGGTACGCGTCGCTGTCGGTCGTGACCCCGCTGTTGGCGGGCGCGATCGTCGGTGGGGCGTTCCAGGTCTCCGACTGGCTCGGGCGGGGCGCCCTGCCCGTGGAGGTCGCGCACGATCGCGTCACCGAGTACGGGTTGTGGACCGTTCTCCTGGTTGCCCTGCCGGTACTCATCCTCGCGGCGGCGCTGCTGGCCATGGGATTCTACGTCGAGTCCTGGTGGAGGTACCGGTTGGAGCGGGAGCCGGGAGGGACGCTGCGGGTCAAGCGCGGACTGCTCACCAGCCGGTCCCTGAGCCTGGAGGAGGGCCGGGTCCGGGGTGTGGACGTGATCGAGCCGCTCGGCGTGCGGATGGCCGGCGCGGCCCGTGTCCAGGTGGTCGCGACCGGCCTGAGCGCTGAGGCGGATCCGGCGTCGGAGGACTCCGTGCTGCTGCCGGCCGCACCGCGGGCCCTCGCCGTTCGCGTCGCGGAGCGGATCACCGGCCAGTCACCCGGCATCGGCCTGACCGCGCACCCGACCGCCGCCCGCACGCGGCGCTTGCGGTGGGCGCTGTCGGTCACTCTGGGGCTTGCCCTCGGCTGGGCCGCCGTCGCGCACCTGGCCGCATGGGCGGCGCCGTGGACCGCCGCCACCGGGACGGCGGTGGCGGTCATCGGCGCGGCACTGGTCGTGCGCGCCGTGGATTCGGCCCGGAACCTGGGACACGCCCTGACCGACCGGCACCTGTTGGCGCGCAGGGGGAGCATCCGCCGCTCCACCGTACTGCTCCGACGGCGCGGGATCATCGGCTGGCGCATCCGACAGTCCGTCTTCCAACGTCGCGCGGGTCTGGCGACGCTGGTGGCGGTCACCGCCGCCGGGCGCGGGCACTATCCGGTGATCGACGCCGACGAGCGGGAGGTCGTCGCTTTCGCCGACGCCGCCGTGCCGGACCTGCTGAGCCGGTTCCGTCCCCACGACCGCCCGGAGGGGGACGCCCTGACGGCCGGGTGAGAGCTGGAGCGGTAGCTAGACGGGGGGACGCTCGTCGGCGAATGTGTAGGCGCCGCCCTCGATCCGGCTGATCAGGCCGCGGGTCCACTCCGCCGCGGAGACGGCCGAGTGCACCCAGAACCCCATGATCTCGCCGATGTTGCCTTCCACCTCGGGGTCGGCGGTCCCGGGGTCGTGGTACTCCAGCACGCTCGCACGCCAGCTCTCGAGCCCGGTCAGGCGCTCACGAAGCAGCTCCAGGACCTCCGGCCGGGGCAGGTCCAGCATCATCCCGAGCCCGGCGGAGAGCGTGTCCACCCGCGCGTCGTGGGAGGAGGACAGCGCGCTCCGCAGGAGCGAGCGGTACTCCGCCTCGCCGCTCTCGGTCAGCTCGTACTCGGTGCGGGGCGGCCCGCCGACGGTGGACGGCGCCACCTCGTGCGCCGTCAGCAGGCCGCGGCCGGCCATCTGCTTCAGAGCGTGGTAGATCGACCCCGGCTTGGCGGTGGACCACTCGTGCGCGCCCCACGACTCCAGATCGCTGCGGACCTGGTAGCCGTGGGCACGGCCGTGCCCGCGGACCGCCCCGAGCACCAGCAGCCGGATGGCCGACATCAGTCTCCTTGGCGCTTGTGCTCGGCACCCAGGGCGATGGGCGCTGCCAGCCACTCGTCGCGCAGCCCGAAGGCGTCCACCAACTGCACCGCGTAGGGGCGCAGCCCCCGGCAGAGCTCGTTCACGGTCTGGGTGACCGCCTTGGCGCGGGACGTGGACAGGCGCTCGTGCTCCAGGAACCAGGCCCGGTCCTCCTCGATCACCGACATCACGTACAGGTCGCACAGGCGGTTGAGCAGCTTGGCCGTGGACTTGTCGCCGCAGCGGTCGATGCCCGCTACGAACGCCTCCAGGACGACCCGGTCCATGTGCGCGCGGCCCGCCGCGAGGACGTGGTCCTGGGCCCGGTTGAACACGTCGAAGGCGTCGCTGCCGTCCTTCCTGGCGCGGCGCAGACGCCCGGCCAGGCCTTCGATGATGTGCTTCTCGCGGTCCTCCAGCAGCTCCAGCTGCCAGCCGCGGTTGTACAGGCTGGCCTCCTCGCCCCGGCCCGGGGCGGCGGCGACCAGCCGGTCGATGAGCGGGATCGCGGCGGTGCGCTCGATGACGGTCTCGAACACCTTGCCCGCCATGAACTTGGCCAGGCCGAGATGGTCGAGGTCGCCGAAGGAGTCCGTGAAGTTGGTGAGCAGACCCTTGGTGAGCTGCTGCAGCAGGACCGTGTTGTCGCCCTCGAACGTGGTGAAGATGTCCGAGTCCGCCTTGAGCTGCGGGATCCGGTTCTCCGCCAGGTACCCGGCGCCGCCGCATGCCTCGCGGCAGGTCTGGATGGTCTCGGTGGCATGCCAGGTGGCGACCGCCTTGAGCCCGGCCGCGCGGGACTCCAGCTCGCGCTGCGCGTGCTCGTCGCGCTCGCTGGACTTGGACAGCTCGTGCAGCCGGGTGACCAGCTCTTCCTGGGCGAAGTGCAGACCGTAGGTGCGGGCCAGCGCGGGCAGCAGCTTGCGCTGGTGGGCCAGGTAGTCGAGGATCCGCACGTCCTGCTCCGGCTGCCCCTCCCCGGCCGGCCGGGTGAACTGCCGACGGGTGTCACCGTAGCGGACCGCGATGGTCAGCGCGGCCTTGGTGGCGCTGCCCGCACCGCCCGCCACGCTGATCCGGCCGCGGATGAGCGTGCCCAGCATGGTGAAGAAGCGCCGGTTGGGGCTGTCGATGGGGCTGGAGTAGGTGCCGTCGGCGGCCACGTCGCCGTACCGGTTGAGCAGGTTGACGCGCGGTACCCGCACGTCGTCGAACCACAGGCGCCCGTTGTCGACCCCGTTGAGCCCCGCCTTGGGGCCGCAGTCCTCGATGGTCACCCCGGGCACCGGCTTGCCCTTGCGGTCCCGGATCGGCACCATCAGCGCGTGCACGCCGTGCTCGTTGAATCCGCCGTCGCCGTCGGGGGTGCGCAGCTGGGCGAAGACCACCGCCATGCGCCCGTCGCGCGCGGCGTTGCCGATGTAGTCCTTCCGGGCGGACTCCTCCGGGGTCCGGACCACGAACTCTTCCGAAGCCGGGTCGTAGGTGGCGGTGGTGCGCAGGCGCTGCACGTCCGACCCGCGCCCGGTCTCAGTCATCGCGAAGCAGCCGGGCAGGGCGACGGACATGACGTCGGGCAGGTACTTCTTGTGGTGCTCCTCGGTGCCCAGGGCGTTGATGGCCCCGCCGAACAGGCCGAACTGCACACCCATCTTCACCATGAGGGACATGTCCGCGACGAGCATCTCGAAGGCCACCATGGAGGCGCCGACGTCGTTGGTGCCGCCCACGGACTCCGGGAAGCCGTAGGCGGGAACACCGGTCTCGGCCAGGGCCATGAGCTGCTTGAGGGTGCGGGCGCGGTGCTCCTCCACGGAGAGGCCGTACACCGGGGCGTAGGTCTCACCGTGGATGACGTCGCGGGCGCGCTCGCGCACGTTGGCCCACCGCCCGTCCAGCAGGCCCCGGAGTTCGGCCTCGTCCAGCTTCAGCAGTGCGGGCTGTTCGCTCATGTACTCCCCCTGTGGTCGTCGTTGACGCGACCCTCATGTGATTACCACCCGCGGTGTCCGGGTCGGCCGTGTACACGCCCGGGCCGCGGGTGTGTGGTTCCCAACCTAGGTGGTGGCGCGTCGCCCTCTTGCGGCGAGAGAGTCTTGCCGCACAGGACGTGTGCCGGGTATTCCTTGATCGTCACAGTGCGCATCCGGCACACCGGGGGTGAGGAGCCTTGGGAAGTCCGTGGTCCTGGGCAGCGGAGCAAAATCGGTACGCGGAGACCGCCACAGCGTCAACAGGGCGCATGATGCGTGGAGTGCCGCGGTGAACGATTCAGGGGCAGAAGGCCTTTCTCGCGCGGTGGTCGACCTGCGTTCCGTCATTCCTTTCGACTCGGCGCAGGTCATCCGCCATGACCCCAGAAGCGACCGGTCCCGGGAAGTCATACGACTGGGTTACGGTGCCGCCTCATCATGGGCGCTCCAGCACCTTTTCATCCGCCGGTACGGGATCGGTTTCACCCACTGGATGAGTCCGTTGGACGGCCTTCCGCCGTCGATCAGCGACGTTCCTCCGAGTCGCCGCCAAGAGTTTATGAGCTCCGAAGTATACCGCGAATACCTTCGCGTCGATGGCTATCGTGACGGTATGAGCGTGGAACTCTTCTCGGGAAACCAATATGTTGGACTGGCGCACTTCTCCTCGCGCGACAATCTGGTGTACACACAGAAGGAGAGGAAGGTTGCCTCTTCTGTGTCGGGGTTGCTGGCGGCGGCAATCCAAAATTCCACCGAAATCATGGATGCACAAGATCGCGTGTCATGGGTGGATGTTTCAGGAAACAGCCCACCCTTCTTTCGAGGGGCGGAAGAGTTTGGTATCTGGCGTTTTGATGTGCGCATCAGTGACTGGTGTGCCGTATCGGGAACCCGTGATGCACCATGGCGTGAGGACCCGCTTTTCCTGCGGCACCTGGAGCTGTTCTCAGGGAACCCGGATCACAGTGCCAGGCACTTGTGGACCACTGGAAAGTCTGTCTATGCAATATCTCTGACAAAGTTGCCGAGTACAGGGCAGATTGAGGTCCGGTCTGGCCGGTGCACTGCCGAGAGGTATTGGGGGCTGAGCCTTCAGGAGCTGAGGGTGGCTTCCCTGATGTGCCTTGGTAAGACCGACGAGGAAATCGCTGTCCTCATGAACCTGAGTCCGCGGACCGTGCACTCCCACACGACGAGCACACGACGTAAAATGGGGGTACGAAGCCGGGTTGAGGCGGCCGTGCGGATCATCACGACCGCCTCTTTCCTCCCCGATCCCAGGTTCGCCTCACTCGCCGAATTTTCCCGAGCTCTGAAGCAGTGATCGAGCCTCGGCTCAGTGAATGTCCCGCACGAGGTCGGCGACACCGTCAACGGCGGCTTGCTCGTGCTCAAGCAGTTCGTCCCCGCCCATGTCCCAGACGAGGCCGTGGTATCCGTCTTCGACACCGGTGTCGACGCCGCTGAGCTCCTCCATGACCGCAAGGCCGCAGAAGGGAACGTAGAACGGGCTGTAGCCGCCCTCTTGGAGTAGTACCAGCCGTCCGTCGGAGACTTCTTCCGCCGCGCTCATGATCTGTTGGGTGATCCTGCGGAACCCGTCGGTTCTGACCATCATGCGTGCGAGAGGGTCGATGATCGAAGCATCAAAACCGCTGGCAACAATGATCAGATCCGGGTTGTAGGCCCTCAAAGCAGGCAGTACGACGGTCTCGAACGCGTACTCGTAAACAGCGTTGCCTCCACCAGGCGGAAGCGGAACATTCAGGGTGTAACCGAATCCCTCGCCAGCGCCCCGTTCATCACTGAAACCCGAGTCAGAGGGAAAACAGTGGTCCTGGTGGACCGAGATGTTGAGGACATCCGAGCTTTCCCAGAAAATGTCCTGGGCGCCGTTCCCGTGGTGGACGTCCCAGTCAACGATCGCGACCCGGCCGACCCCCATGACTTGTTGGGCATAGCGGGCGGCGACGGCGGCATTATTGAAGAGGCAGAATCCCCGCCCCAGGGCGCGCTCGGCGTGGTGCCCGGGAGGGTTGATCAAGGCATAGGCCCGTGAGACATCTCCTCGGGTGACGGCCTCGGTTGCGGCTAGCGCTCCACCGGCAGCCAGGAGGGCAATTCTGTCGCCACCTTGGCCGAAGGGGGATACCCCGTCTCCGGCGTCCCCGCCTTTCGGCTGCTTGCTGCCGGTCACGATGCGGCCGAGGTGCTCCCGGTCGTGAACGCGCAGAATATCCGCTTCGGTGGCGGGCCGGGCCTCGATGTTCTTGAGGTGGCCGATCAGCCCTGAGGTCACAATGAGCTCGTGCAGTCGGCGTTTCGTGTCGGGATGGGCGACGTGCTGATGGACGGGCTGGAGTCCGGATCCGATGTCGGATGGCGCGAATCCGCCTGTTCCGGTGTCCATCCAGCTGTACACCGTGTTCCACACGTAGCCAGTTGTCGAGGCCATTTGTCACAGCTCCTCAGCGGTCTGAATGTGTGCCGATCGATTCGACAAGCACGACGCTAGGCTGTGATGTGGATCACGGCATCCGTATTTTTGCCCAAGTACTGCGCCTACACGGGGCCGATGGGTGGGAATCTGCGGGGCCGTGGCGGCCCTGGGTTCGCTTAGACCGCGAAGTGCGGGCGCAGGGGAGTGGGTTCGAGAGTGGCGGCGACGGTGGCGGGCTCGGCCGGTGGGTCGATCCGGGAGAGGAGGTCGTCCAGGGACAGGTCCAGGGCGGCGGCGACGGCGGCGACGGTGAAGAAGGCCGGGGTGGGGATGCGTCCGCCCTCGATCTTGCGCAGGGTCTCCACGGAGATCCCCGAGGCACGGGCGACGTCCACCATGGTGCGGTCGGCGCGGGCCTGCCGGAGGAGGGCGCCCAGGGCGCGGCCGCGCTCGACCTGCCGTTCGGTCAACGGTTCACGAACCATGCGGTGATTGTATCCCGCTCCTTTCTGATGCGTATAGTAATACCGGTATAGTTATCGTCCCCCTGGAGGGTTTCCATGGTCGAGATCAAGACCGCCGACGAAATCGCCCTGATGCGGGAGGCGGGACGCGTCGTGGCACACGCCCTGGCTGCCGCCCGCGACTTCGCCGAGCCCGGACGTACCACCGCCGACCTGGACCGGGCCGCCGCAAAGGTCATCGCCGACGCGGGCGCCGAACCCCTCTTCCTCAACTACCAACCTGCCTGGGCGCCGACGCCCTTCCCGGGCGTGACCTGCGTGAGCGTCAACGACGAGATCGTCCACGGCATCCCCGGCGACCGGATCCTGGCCGGCGGCGACCTCGTCAGCGTGGACTGCGGCGCCCGGCTGCACGGCTGGTCCGGCGACGCCGCCGTCAGCTTCGTGGTGGGCCGGGCCGACCCCGCGGACCTGGCGCTGATCGCCGACACCGAGGCGGCACTCGCCCGGGGCATCGCCGCGGCCCGCCCGGGAGGCCGCATGGGCGACATCGGATGCGCCACCGCCGCCGACGCCCGCCGGGCCGGGTACGGGCTCACCGCCGACCACGGCGGGCACGGCATCGGCCGCACCATGCACGAAGCCCCCGAAGTACCCAACGACGGACGCCCGGGCCGAGGGCTCACACTGCGCCCAGGACTCACCCTCGCGATCGAACCGATGCTCGTGCGCGGCGGCTCCGACGGCTACGCCCACGGCGACGACGGCTGGACCGTACTCAGCGACGACGGCACCCGGGCCGCCCACTGCGAGCACACCGTGGCGGTCACCAAGGACGGCCCGGTGGTACTCACCCTCCCCTGAGGGCGCCGGTGCGGCCGAACCGCCCCCGAGGGGCCGACCGCACCGGATCCGGCGGCTACGGCAGGCGCAGCCAGACCGCCGTGTCACCGGGCAGCCGCCCGTCGACCAGCTCGCCGCTGGCCAGCAGGATCCGCGCATCCT
The DNA here is from genome assembly GCF_054778635.1 of Nocardiopsis nanhaiensis. Classification (NCBI taxonomy): domain Bacteria; kingdom Bacillati; phylum Actinomycetota; class Actinomycetes; order Streptosporangiales; family Nocardiopsidaceae; genus Nocardiopsis; species Nocardiopsis nanhaiensis. Next base: position 17,611 of record NZ_BAAGZJ010000031.1, on the reverse strand, counting down.
CGGGCAGGTCCACCGGCCCCGGGCCGAAGTTCACCGCGCAGCGGAACCCGTCGGCGCGGTCGAAAGCGAGAACACTCTCCTCTGAGTCGGTCCACGCCATGTCCTCGCCCGACAGGCCGGGCTCCTCCGCGCGCAGACGGAGCGCTGTTCGGTACAGGGACAGCATCGACCCCGGCTCCTCGGCGGACCGCTCGGCGGTCAGCGCGGCCCAACCAGGCGGTTGGGGCAGCCACGGCTCGCCGCCCTCCCCGAAACCGAAGGGCGGCTCATTCCCGGACCAGGGCAGCGGTACCCGGCAGCCGTCCCGACCGGGGTCGGTGTGCTCCGACCTTTCCCACGTCGGGTCCTGGAGCACCTCCGGTGGGAGGTCCTCGACCTCCCACAGGCCCAGCTCCTCACCCTGGTACAGGTACACGTTGCCCGGCAGGGCCAATGACAGCAGAGTCGCCGCCCTGGCCCGGCGGGTGCCCAGCTCCAGGTCGAACGGCTCGTCCCGGACCGCGGCGAGCGCCTTGTGCTGGGCGTGGTCGGGCCGCCCGAACCTCGACACGTGGCGTACCACGTCGTGGTTGGAAAGCACCCAGGTAACCGGGGCGCCCACAGAACCGAGCGCGGCGAAGGAGTCGTCGACAGACTGGCGCATGCCCTTGGCTGTCCACGGTGCTTGGAGGAAGTGGAAGTTGAACGCGGTGTGCAGCTCGTCGCGGCGCAGGTAGCGGGCGAGCCGTTCCGGGGTGGGCACCCACGCCTCCGCCACGAAGATCCGGGGCGGATCGTAGGAGTCGGCCACCCGCCGCCAGTCCCGGTAGATCTCGTGGACGCCGTCGAGGTCGGCGTACGGGTGCGTGCTGCCCGGTGCGGGCAGGTGCTGGGCCTCCGGGTCCTGGTGGAAGTCGGGCAGCGAGGGCTCCTTCACCAGCCCGTGCGCCACGTCGATGCGGAACCCGTCCACGCCCCGGTCGAACCAGAATCGCAGAATCGAACGGAACTCCTCGTGGACCTCCGGGTGCTCCCAGTTCAGGTCGGGCTGCTCGGGCGCGAAGAGGTGCAGGTACCACTGTCCGGGCGTCCCGTCCGGGTCCGTGGTGCGGGTCCAGGCGGGGCCGCCGAAGTTGGCGCGCCAGTTGTTGGGCGGTTCGTCGCCGTTCGGGCCCCTACCGTCGCGGAACAGGAAGAGCTCGCGCTCGGGTGAACCGGGGCCCGCGGTCAGCGCCCGCTGGAACCACTCGTGCCGGTCGGAGACGTGGTTGGGCACGATGTCGAGGATGACGCGGATGCCGTGCTCGTGGGCTTCCTCGATGAAGGCCTGGCCCTCTTCCAGAGTGCCCAGCACGGGGTCGATGTCGCGAAAGTCGGCGACGTCGTAGCCGCCGTCCGCCATCGGCGAGACGTACCAGGGGTTGAGCCACACGGCGTCCACGCCCAGTTCACGCAGGTACGGAAGGCGGGACCGGAGTCCGGCGACATCGCCGACGCCGTCACCGTTGCCGTCCGCGAAGCTGCGCACGTAGATCTGGTAGATGGAGGCGGTGCGCCACCAGGTCCCGCTGGTATCCCGGTGGGTGGCGCTCTCGGTCATGAGGACTCCTGTGTGTAGCTGCTGTCATGGGTGCCGCGGGTGGCGGGCACCCGGTGTGGGCGGGTGTTACTTGACAGCCCCGGAGGTGAGGCCGTCGACGATGCGGCGTTGGAAGACCAGCACCAGGATCACGAGGGGGATGGTGACGAGTACCCCGGCGGCCATCTGGGTGCCGAAGGGCGTCTCGAACTCGGAGGCGCCGGTGAACCGGGACAGGGCGACCGGCGCGGTCTGCATGTCCATGTCGTTGGTCATGGTCAGTGCGATGAGGAACTCGTTCCACGCGGCGATGAAGGTGAGGATCGCCGTGGTCATGATGCCCGGAGCGGCCAGCGGCAGGATCACCATCCGAAAGGCCTGCCACCGGGTGCAGCCGTCCACCATGGCGGCCTGCTCAAGGGCCACCGGCATCTGACGGAAGAACGCCGTGAGGATCCACACCGCCAGTGGTAGAGCGAACGACAGGTTGGGCACGATCAGCGCCTGGTAGGTGTTGATCCACCTGATCTCCGCGAACAGGTTGAGTAGCGGCACCACGATGGAGACCACGGGGAACATCGACGTGGCCATGATCGTGGTCAGGATCAGCCGCTTGAACCGGAACTTGAGCCGGGAGATCGCGTAGGCGGTGAGCACCGCGATGAACAGCGCGATGACCGTGGTGACCCCGGCGACGAACAGGCTGTTGAACAGTGCGCGGCCGAACCCGAGTTCGGGGTCGACGACGGCGACGTAGTTCTCGAAGGACACCGGGCCGGGGAGAGGGGTGGTGTCGAAGATGTCGGAGCTGCGCCGCAGGCTCGAGACCACCATCCAGTAGAACGGCGCCAGGCAGAACAGGACGATGCCGAGGATGCCGAGCGGGATCAGCTTCTCACCGATCCAGCGCCTCCTGTCCGGACGCGGCCGGGCGGAGGGGCGGCGCGGCGGCCGTGGCGGAGCGGACGCGGGCCCGCCCTCGGACGGGTCGGTCGGGTTCGCGGCTTCGGTGTCGGTTTCGGGGGCGGTCGGCTGGGTCATCGTGCGTCGTCCTCTCCCACGATCTCGGCGCCCAGGAGCTTCACGAAGACGTAGGCGATGAGGAACACGAACAGGAACAGCATCACCGCGTACGCGGACGCGGGGCCGAACCGCATGTTGGAGGCCTCGTCGTGGGCGAGCATGGACAGGGTCTCAACCGAGCTCTTGCGCGGCCCGATGAGCACGTAGGGCATGTCGAACATGCGCATGGTGTCCAGGACGCGGAAGAGCACGGCCACCAGCAGGGCGGGTTTGATGATCGGCAGGGTGATGGAGAAGAACCTGCGCCAAGCGCCTGCGCCGTCCATCTTGGCCGCCTCGTACACCTCGCCCGGCACCAGTTGGAGTCCGGCCAGGACGAGGAGCGCGATGAACGGGGAGGTCTTCCACACCTCGGCGACGATCACGGCGACCTGGGCCTGGACGCCCTCGGCGGTCCACAGGATCTGACCCGGGAGGATCGCGTTGGCCACGCCGTCCGCGTTGAAGATCCACCGCCACAGAAGGGCGGCTACGGCCGTGGGGATCGCCCACGGGATGAGGATGCTGGCGCGGATGAGCGCCCGCCCGCGCAGGGCGCGCGCCATGACCAGCGCCATGAGCACTCCGAGCACGACCTCGATCGAGACGGCGGTGACGGTGAAGAACAGGGTGTTGCCGAAGGCGTTCCAGAAGCGGTCGCCGTGCTCGGTGAGCAGGGCCAGGTAGTTGTCGGCGCCCACGAACGGGGAGGTGTCCTCCACGAACCCGGTGTCGGGGTCGATGCCGGGCATACCGAAGAAGGACTGACGGACCGCCGACAGGGCGGGATAGAGGATGACGAGCGCGAGGACGATGAAGGTCGGCGCGGTCAGGAGCGGGCCAACTGGCAGAGGGCGGCGGCGCCTCGGCGGTTGGCCGGGGCCGCGCGGTTCCGGGGCGCGCGCCCGGGTACGGGTCAGTGTCATTGAATGTCCTTCTGGGCCCGCCCCGGGCCACGCGTGCGCAGCGTCCGCAGGCGGTGCCACGGTCCGGGAGACGGGCCGGGGAATGGATCGTCAGAGAGTGGTGGACTCGAGTCGGGTCTGGAGGTCGGTGAGGGTGCGCTCGGGCGACTTCTCACCGGAGATCGCGGCGTAGGCCTCGTCTTGGATCGCGGCCGTGGTGTCGCCGTAGTAGACGACCCGGGGCCGGGGGATCCCGTTGAGCACTGACTCTTTGAGGTCGGGCAGGTAGGGGCTTTCCTCGACCAGTTCGGGGTCGTCGTACATGTGCTCGTAGGCGGGCGGGAGCGAGTGCTCGCGCATGTTGCGCTCCTGGATCTCCTGGCCGGTGAAGAAGGCCATGAAGTCGAGCGCGGTCGCCTTGTTCTCCGCGAATGAGGACAGCGCGACGTTGTGCCCGCCCAGGCTGGAGGTACCGGGTCCGTCGAGTCCGGGCAGCGGCGCCGTGTCGAAGAGTCCGGCGACCTCACTGGAGCCGTCTTCAGCGTTGGCCAGGGCGTACTGGTAGGGCCACTGGCGGTGGAAGACCAGGTCGCCGGCTTGGAATGCCTGGCGGCCCTGCTCTTCCTGGTAGGTCAGGGACTCGTGCGGGATGAGGCCGCTCTCGAAACCGTCGACGAGGAACTCCAGCCCGGCGAGGGCTTCAGGGCTGTCGACCGTTACCGTCTCGTCCTCGCCGACGATGCTTCCCCCGGCGCCGTGGACGGCCTCGCTGAAGTTGACGGTGAGGCCTTCGTACTTCTCGAACTGGCCCGCGTAGCAGGACATGCCCTCGGCCTCGGGGAGTTCGAGGACTTCCTCGCAGAGCGCGGTCATCTCGTCCCAGGTGGTGGGCGGCTCCTCCGCGCCGACGGCCTCCATCAGGTCTGTGCGGTAGTACAGGAGCGAGCCGTCGGTCTTGTGCGGGACGGAGAACTGGCGGTCGCGGTACTCACCGGTCTCAGCGACGGGATCGAGCATGGGATCGAGGTCGAAGTGCTCGCGGGGGAGTTCGTCGATCCAGCGGTGGGCGGCGAACTCGGCCGTCCAGACCACGTCCAGGGACAGGACCGTGTAGGTGTCGGCCTGGGTCTGGGCGTTCTGGATCATCTGCTGTCGCTGGGCATCGGGCTCGTCGGGCAGTTCGACGAAAGTGACCGGTTCATCGGGGTTGGCCTCGTTCCACTCCGCGATGATCGACGGGACCATGCCGGAGGTGTCGGAGCCCGCCACGTAGGTGATGGGGCCGCGCCCCTCGAACTCACCCGGGCCGTCGGGCGGTCCGCTCGTGTTGTCGCCGGTGACGCAGGCGGTGGTCACCAGCGCCGCGGCCGAAACGGCCGCCGCCAGGGCGCGCCTCGGTCTGCTCATCCTGCTCCTCCTCGGGAGGTCTCCGGTGTGGCCGGGTCGGGAGCCCGATCGTCGGTGACCGGGGGAGGCATTGCTTGGACAACGTTGTCCCGGGGTGGCGAACCATCCGCGCGAGTGGTGTGGTCCGGGCCTCCGAGCCCGGCCCAGCTGCTCCACGGCTGCGGAGGCGCAGCTATGCTAAATCGAATTAGCTAGAGTATGTGTGACACATCACCCGCATGTCAACCACGTGATCATCAGGTAACGGGGGTTTGACTTCGTCGCATAGCGACGGGACTCTGACAGCTGCCCGCGGACTCCGGAGGATTCCCCATGACGAAGAAGCGCGTCACCCTGGCCCACGTCGCCGAGGAGGCGGGCGTGTCAAGGACGACGGCCTCCTTCGTGATGTCCGGGCGCACGGATATGCGAATCTCCGAGGACTCCCAGCACCGGGTCCGCGCGGCCGCCGAGCGGCTCGGGTACCGCCCCAATCAGACTGCCCGCAGCCTGCGCACCAACGTCACCCGCACCCTCGGGCTGGTCTCCGACACCATTGCCAGCACGCAGTACGCGGGTGAGATCATCCGTGGCGCCAGTGACGAAGCACAGGAGCGGGGCCTCATGGCGATCGTCGCCGAGACCCAGGCCGACCCGCGGCTGGAACGGGACCTGATCCAGGAGCTGCTGGACCGGCAGGTCGACGGTTTCGTCTACGCGATCATGGGACCGCGTCATAGCGAGCCGCCCGAGGCCCTCAGGCACAGCCAAGTGGTGCTGTTGCAGTGCCTCGGCGGCGACTTCGACGTGCCCCGCATCATCCCCGACGACTTTCAGGCTGGCCGGGAGGCCGCCCGGGCCCTGGTCGAGGCCGGGCACCTGGAGGGGGTGCACGCGATCGGAGCCCACCACCGCACCGAGGCACAGCCCGACGGCATCGACGCGGGCAACGAACGCATGCGCGGGGCGGAGGAGGTTCTGGCCGAGCACGGCACGGCCTTCGCCGGTGTGTGGCAGTGCGTGTGGGAGCCCCAGGACGGTTACCGCGCGACCCGGGCCCTGCTCGACTCCGGCTCCCGGCCGCGTGCCCTGGTCTGCGCCAACGACCGGGTCGCAATGGGCGCCTACCAGGCACTGCAGGAGGACGGGGTAGGCATTCCTGAGGACGTCTCGGTCGTCTCTTTCGACAACTCAGAGCTCGCCGCGTGGCTGCGCCCCGGCCTCAGCTCGGTGAACCTGCCCTACTACGAGATGGGCCGCCTGTCGGTCCGCCTCCTGCTGGACCCCGCCGCCGAGCGCACCCTCCACCACGTGCCGATGCTCATGCGGGAACGAGAGTCCGTGGCCCGGGTGGGCGGCTCCGCGGTGTGAGCGGTCAGGGCAGGGGGTCTTCGGGGTGGCCCCTGCCCCGCTCGCGTTCGTGTTCGCGCAGGGCAGTGCGCACCGCGATGCGCACGACGTAGTAGGTCACGTAGGCCCACACCAGAAGTGCCACCGCGGCCAGTGCCAAGCCGGAGAGCGGATCCATGCCGCCACCCTAGCGGCGGCGGGTCAGCGTGCCGCGGTCCGGGTGAAGCCCGCTGCCTTGCCGTTGCCCGGCATGCCCGTCACCAGTACGCGCGTACCCATCCGGGGCCTCCTGCTCCAGTACCTACGCCAGTCCGGGGACGTCCAGCTCCAGGCTGCCGCCCTCGGTGTCCAGCACGGCCGGGATACCCAACGGGACGGTGAGTTGCGCCGCGCAGTGGCCGAACTCCAGGCCCCACAGCACGGGCACCCCCAGGGGGTCGAGCCGGTCGCGCATCAGCTCGGCGATGACCCCCAGGTCCGGCGGGCAGTCGGTCCAGGTACCGAGAACGACACCGGCCATGCCGTCCAACCAGCCGGTGCGGAGCAGGTGGGTGAGCATCCGGTCGATGCGCGCCGCGTCCTCGTTGATGTCCTCCAGGACGAGGATGCCGCCGGCCGCCGACAGGCGGCTGTGCGGTGTGGCGAGCCCGTCGTTGAGCAGGCTCAGGTTCCCGCCCAGGACCACGCCCTCGGCCCGGCCCGGAACAAGCGCGTGCGCGCCCGGCGAGGTGAGCACGGTGCGCTGCTCGGGGGTGAACAGCGTGGTGTGCAGCTCCCGCTGGGCCACCGGGTCGCCGACGAAGTACCGCGTCCCGACCACCGGCCCGTGCACGGTCGCCAAACCCAGCTCCACCGCGAACGCCTCGTGGAGCGCGGTGATGTCGCTGAACCCGATGAGCGCCTTGGGCTCGGCCCGGCGCATCGCGTCGAAGTCGAGCAGGTCCAGCATCCGGTGCGCCCCGTCGCCGCCGCGCGCGCAGAAGACCGCGCGCACGTCCGGGTCGCACCAGGCCTCCTGCAGGTCGGCGGCCCTGGAGCGGTCGTCACCGGCGAGGTAGGGGAGGAGGGGGTGGCGGTCGCGCACGTGCGGGGCCAGATCGACCTCCAGCCCCCAGCTCTTCAGAACCTCCACCGCGGCATCCAGCTGCGCTTCCGGAACCGGGCTGCACGGGGCCACCAGGCGCACCCTGTCGCCCCGCCGCAGCCTCGGGGGACGGGTCAGCGCCCGCGCGGCACGGGGGTTCGGGTGCCCTTTACGGCCCTTCCCGGTGCTCGCGGCGTGTCCGGGAACGCTGTCCCGTCCGTTACGCACTTCGGTCACCGATTCACCCACGCTGGTCCCCCATACCTCTCATCGTCCCCTCCACGGAGCGGTCCCGCCCCGGTGTCCGGGCGCCGACCTTCACGCGCCCGGTTCTCGTGCGCCTGCTGTCAGGCCCGCAGGAAACTGTCCAAGACCCGTACCCCGAACCGCAGCCCTTCCAGCGGTACCCGCTCGTCCACCCCGTGCAGCAGGCTCGGGTACTCGATACCCGCGGGCAACCGCATGGGGGAGAAGCCGTAGCAGTCGATCCCCAGCCGCGCGAACACCTTGGCGTCCGTCCCGCCCGCCAGGCACACCGGGACCACCCTGGCCTCGGGGTCGTGGGCGAGGATCGCGGAGCGGAGCGCGTCGAAGGCCGCCGAGTCCACTGGTGCCGAGACCGGCGGCGAGGAGTGCGCGTACTCCCACTCCACCCGGCCGCCGGTCAGCTCGTCCATGGTGGCCGTGAACTGGTCCTGGCCGCCGGGCAGGACACGGCCGTCCACACCGGCCGTGGCGTCGCCCGGCACGACGTTCACCTTGTATCCGCTCGAGAGCATCGTGGGGGTGGAGCTGTTGCGCACCGTAGGCGCGACCAGCGGCGCGGCGGCGCCGAGCTTGGCGACCAGGGCGTCCACGGATTCGTTGGTATCGGTGTCTCCGGGGGTGCGCTCCACCCCCAGGGCCTCGGAGATGGAGTCGATGGCCGCGCGCGTGACCGGGGTCAGGTGCAGCGGCCAGCGGTACTGGTCGATCCGGGCGACGGCTGCGGCGAGCGCGCCGACCGCGTTGTCCCGGGGCGGCCTGGAGCCGTGCCCGGCGGTGCCGTACGAGCGCAGTGTGAGCCAGGCGCTCCCGCGCTCCGCGGAACCTATCGGGTACAGGCGCGCGGTGGAGCCGGAGGAGGTCGGGGCGTGGACGGTGTGGCCGCCGCCCTCACCGATGGCCACCGCGCAGCCCTCGAACAGGTCCGGGTGGCCGCGCACGAGGTAGTCGGCACCGTAGGCGGCGCTGTCCTCCTCGTCGGCGACGAACGCCAGCACGATGTCGCGGCGGGGGCGCAGACCCAGCTTGGACCAGTACCGGACGACGGCGGTGACCATGCCGATGGTGTTCTTCATGTCCACCGCGCCGCGACCCCACAGGGAGGGGACGCCGGTAACCGGGCAGTCGGCGATCTCGCCGCCGAAGGGCGGGAACGTCCAGTCGTGGGGGTCGGCGGGGACCACGTCGAGGTGGCCGTGGACCAGGAGCGCGTCGGCGTCCGGGTCGGTGCCGGGGATACGGACGACCACGTTGGCCCGGCGGTCGGCGGACTCCAGGACCACGGGGGACAGGCCCGTCGCCCCGAGGGCCTCGGCCACGAACTCGGCGGCGGCGCGCTCGTCGCCGTCGCCCTTGCCGTGGTTGGTGGAGTCGCGGCGGATCAGCTCGCGGGTCAGGTGGATCGCGTCCTCTCCCGCGGTGTCCAAGGCGTCCTCACGGGCGCTGACGGGCAGGGAGGTATTGGTGTGGCCCACGGACTCGGCCTCGCTCTCAGCAGGGGTTGTGCAGCACAGGGGCTCTCGCTCACTTCCGACACACGTTTGGCCCGTGTGGTTCAGTGCTGTCCCCCGCCACAGTTGTATCGGTTTCCACGGGGAGCCGTCCCCGCGTTCGCCCAGGAGGGACGAAAGTATCTTGCGCACAAGGGACTTCGCCTCAGGGCCGGTATCGGCCGTGCATGCCGCGGGTCAGCCGTAGTTCTTCTCCATGGCGTTGGAGATCAGAGTGCAGACCGCCTTGAACGCACGGATCATCTCGTAGGCGTCCGGCGACGTGTACCGGACGCGCCGAGCACCGGTGCGGGTGACACCGGGAACGATGGCGGCGGCCTGGGCGAGCTGGGCGGAGTCGACCTCGATCTCCACGGCCTTGGTACCGGGACCGGCCGCTTCCACCCGCCCGGCGAGCAGCATAGCCTTCTCCGCGGCCTCCTTGATGTCGGCGGCGGTGCGCGCGGGCGGACGGCAGCGGGCCGCGTACCGGCTGACGTGGTCCTTCACCGCGACCGTGCGGGCGAATGGCGCGTAGGACTCAGCGTCTTCACAGGCCCGGTCGTCCCCGGTCACCAGGATGACCGGGGTGCCGTACTCGGCGACCACGGCGGCGTTGAGGTAGCCCTCGCTGGCGGGCTGGCCGTCCAGCCAGACCCCGGTGACGGCGTTGGGCAGGTAGGTGTGCGCGAGCACGCCGTCGTCCCCGGCCCCGCAGTGGTACCCGAGGAAAACGATGCCGTCCACGTCACCGGTCTGGACGCCCTCCACCATCGAGAGCTCCTTGTGCCGACCGGTGATCATGGTGGCCCGCTCGTCCAGCTCCTCCAGGAGGAGGTTGCGCATGGTGGAGTGGGCTTCGTTGACCAGCACCTCGGTGGCTCCGCCTTCGAGAAGCCCGCTGATCGAGGCGTTGACGTCACTGGTGAACATGGAGCGGCAGCGCTGCCACTGCTCGGTCCCGGGCTCGCAGTCCGCGGGCCAGGTGACACCGGTGGCGCCCTCCATGTCCGCGGAGATGAGGATCTTCATCCGGCCGACCCTAGTCCCGGGAGGGCCCGTTATCCACAGGACGAAGGGCGCGGGGTGGTGCGGGGGAGTGGTTTCGCGATCCCATGGATCATGGGGACGCCTGTTCCCCGCCGGCACGGTGCTGCCCAGACACGGAATGCCGGGCCGTGGAGGGGCCGCCCCGAACGAGCGGCTCCAGCCATCCGGCACGGCTTACGTCGGGTTACGTCGAGGAGTGTCGGCGGGCGGGCGCGAGGAAGGCGGACCACTCGTCCCGGGCAAACGCCAGGTGCCCGCGTCCACGGTTGTTCGAGTCCCGCATCGCGAAGCAGTCGGTCCCGTCCGTGAACGGCCCCGCTTCGACACATTTCCCACTGCCGTCTGAGCTGTAGGTGCTGATGTGCCAGGCGACCGGGGAGGTGGCCCATCTTTGCTCCCTAATCCAAAGATGCGAGGAGCGCGGTCCACTCGGGGCTGGCGAAGGTGAGGTACCCGAGATCCCGGTTGTTGGAATCCCGGACGGCGAACGCGGTGGCCTTGTGCCTGAAGGGCCCGGCCTCCACGCACTGGCCACTGCCGTTGGCACTGTAGGTGCTGGTGTGCCAGGCGATCGGAGGGGCGGTGATCGCCTTGTCCTTGCTCATCGGAGTTCCTTATCTAGATCCGCAAGAAGCGCGGCGGTCTTCTCATCGCTGAGGCTGTGCTGTTGGAGCCAAGCGTAGCTGTCGACAAACTGATCCACAGTGTCGGTTTCCAGGTAGAGGGACCCGGCAGGGCTCTCGATATGGGCGACTTCCGGAAACGGGTCAGCCATCTTGATGAGTGTGAAAGGGCCATCCGGGCTCGCATGAGCACCAACGCTGAACGGAATGACCCGGAGGTCGATGTTGGGTCGCTCCAACAAACGGGACAGGTGCTGGAGCTGAGCGGACATGATCTCAGGTCCGCCGACCTGGCGTCGCAAGGCAGCCTCGTCAAGAATGAGGGAAAGCGCGATTGGTTCCTCGCTGTCCAGTACTTGCTGGCGATCCATGCGGAGGCTGACCCACCGGCCGATCTCCCGTTGTGTGGAGTGCCGGTTGGCGACGAGTATCAACGATCTCGCGTAATCCTCAGTTTGCAGTAGGCCAGGGACAGTGCTGGTGGCGAACATGCGCAACGAGTGAGCCCGGCTTTCCAACCAGGCGAGGTCGATGGTGGAGCTCCACACGTTGTCGTTTGAGTACCGTTCCCACCAACCGGTGCGAGTGAGCTCTCCGGTCAGGGCAATCAGCATGTCGCGCTGGTTCTTGTCCTCGACTCCGAACAGGTCCATCAGTGCCAGCACGTCCCCGCGCCGGATCGGGTGAACTCCGGATTCAAACCTGCTCAAGGCCGAAAGGTCCCGCTGAAGATACTCAGCGGATTCCTTGAGCGTGAAGCCACCCCCTTCTCGCAGTTCCCGAAGCATCTTGCCAAGCCACTGCGCCCGTAGCGTCACCCTGCGTGCAGTTGGCATAGGCCATTACCTCCCCTGGTATCAAATTTGAAGTTGTCGTTGTAGATGCATGAGATGTGTGTCACCCTAACAGAAGGTGAGGTGAAGCTCACTGGAAAGCAAAGAGCCGGAGCGCGATCGTTGCGGCTCCGGGGATGAGACCACCGCCTGGGACGCTCACAACGAGATTGCAGCCTCTGTAGCGACCCAGGCGGTGCCTTCAGGAGAGGGGATACTCCGATGACCGAAGTTCGCACACTCCCTGCCCCGATTGTCCCGCACGGCTGGCGTGACGTCGACACGTCTGTGGACAACGAGATCCCGGAGCTGCTCAGCGACGAGCAGCTCGACCGCTACGTGGAAACGGTGGCTGAGCTCCTGCGCGCCGCCGGGCTGGACGTGGAAACCGACCCGGAGGACCCGGACCGGCTGGAGGCCCGCGCGCCGGGCGGCAGCGTCCAGCTCGAAGTGGACATCCGGGAGGACCCGAGCGCGGAGTGGTCGCTGACCGGAGGCGACGAGAGCGGACCCGGCACCCGGGCCCTCTCCCTGGCCGCGACGCTCGCCGGCGTCCTGGAGCCGAATCGCGAAGCCTCCGAGGGCTGAGTTCCGTACCGAACCAGCCGTGACGGGGTGCCCCGAGTGACAGCTGTCGGCGGCACCCGCTCCAACTTCCCCTGTGGACAACCTCCGCGACTGCCTTCACGCCCGTAACCTGTAATTCGGAGTGAGGAGGACACCCATGTCAGAAGGTTCCCAGGAGCCCCGGGACCGTTCACCCGAGCAGCGTTCGGATGAGCGGATCAACTGGAACCCAAAGGCGATTCGGGCCGCGCTCCTTCCGGAGGAGGCGGGTGACTTCGACAGAGAGTTTCGCCGGGTCATGAATGAGGCGCGAGAGAGCCTGGATATCGCCCCGGTGAACGAGTGCTTGGACCGCTGGTGGCACGTGGCCATGTCCTCGCGTGACCCCGAAGCTCACAGGCACATGCTCGACGTCGCCGCAAGAGCTGAGAGAGGTGAGCCCGTCTCGACCGTGCCCTGGCCCGAACTCAAGTCCCGGTTGGGTTTGTAGTTGTATCGCATCGACACCGAAGAGATCGCCCAAATCCAGATCCAGGCTCTGCCTGAGCACCTGCTCCCTGAACTCGCATCCCTCTTCGCGCTGCTGGAGCTACAGCCGTGGACCGGCAATCCCTACAACAAGGAGCGGCCCAACGCGAACATGCGTGTCCATACGATCGGTGAGGGCGGCGAGTGCGATGTCATCTACCTCGTGCTGGACGAACAGCGACTCGTACTGGTTCTCCGGCTTTCCTGGATCGGGTCCTGAACCCACTGCACATCCAGGTTATGGGCGACCTGCTACCCCGAGAGATTCGACGCTTCCCCCTGACCCGTCGGCACATCCGTTTCCGGTCTCGGCTACCGGACGCGCGTGGGCACCGGCCACCCGCTGACGAGTGCGGCGGCCGGGGCCCACGACGCCGGGTGACTACGGCAGGGTGAGGATCTCCGCGCCGGAGTCGGTGATGACCAGGGTGTGCTCGAACTGGGCCGTCCACTTGCGGTCGGCGGTCACGGCGGTCCAGCCGTCGTCCCACATGTCGTACTCCACCCCGCCCAGCGTGATCATGGGCTCGATGGTGAAGGTCATGCCCGGCTCCATCACGGCGGTGGCGCGCGGGTCGTCGTAGTGCGGGATGACCAGGCCGGAGTGGAACTCGGGGCCCACACCGTGACCGGTGAAGTCGCGGACCACGCCGTAACCGAAGCGCTTGGCGTACGACTCGATGACCCGGCCGATCACGTTGATCTGGCGGCCCGGACGGCAGGCCTTGATGGCCCGCATCGTGGCCTCGCGGGTGCGCTCCACGAGGAGGCGGTTCTCCTCGGCGACGTTCCCGGAGAGGAAGGTGGCGTTGGTGTCGCCGTGCACGCCGTCCTTGTAGGCGGTGATGTCGATGTTGACGATGTCGCCGTCCCCGACCACCGTGTCGTCGGGGATGCCGTGGCAGATGACCTCGTTGAGCGAGGAGCACAGCGACTTCGGGTAGCCCTTGTAGCCCAGGGTGCTGGGGTAGGCGCCGTGGTCCAGCAGGAACTCGTGGCCGATCCGGTCCAGCTCGTCCGTGGTCACACCCGGCTGGATGTTCTTACCGACCTCTTCGAGGGCCTGCGCGGCGATCCGGCCCGCGACGCGCATCCTCTCGAGGGTCTCCGGTGTCTGGAAATCGCCGAGGACACCTTCCACCGGGTGCTTCTTCCCCACGTACTCCGGCCGGACGATGTGCGAGGGGACCGAACGTTGCGGCGAGATGCGCCCAGGAACCAGCGGAGTAGTCATGTACACAGATTGTAGTTCGTAGGCGCACCCGCCTGGCCGGGGCCCAGCAGCCCGTAGCCGGGTGTGAGGTGTCCGCGGGTACGGGTAGGTGTGCCCCACACTTGCAACGACGAGAGGCGGTCGGTAGTGAGCGACGTACAGGACGACTGGTGGTTCTGTCTCAAACACAGCAAGGTCGAGCACGGCGCGGGCTGCCCCAACAGCCAGCGGCTCGGCCCCTACCCGGACGAGGGCACCGCGGCGCGAGCCCTGAACATCGCGGCCGAACGCAACGAGGCGTGGGACGAGGAAGAGGAGAACGAGGGCAACAGCTGACCGGCTGAACCATCCACCGGATCGGGCCAGCTGAAAGCAGGACGTTCGGGCGCGCGCGGAAGGCCGGTCGCCACAGGTCGCGGGGAGACCGGCCCTGCGCGTTCCGGCCCGAACCCCCCTCTGACAGGATCGGTCCATGAGTGAACAGAACACGTCGCAGGGCGCGGACATCGCCGGGCAGACCGTCTCCGTCCTGGGTGGCACGGGTGACCAGGGGCGCGGCCTGGCCCGCCGGTTCGCCCTGGCGGGCCATACCGTCTATATCGGTTCCCGCAGCGCCGAGCGGGCCGCCAAGGCCGCCGGCGAGCTCGTTGAGGCCGAGTCCACCACCATCCAGGTGCACGGGCTGGCCAACGCCGAAGCCGCGGGCCAGGGCGACATCGTCATCGTCGCCGTGCCGTGGGACGGCCACCGGGAGCTGCTGGTGTCGCTGGCCGACAAGCTGGCGGGCAAGATCGTGGTGGACTGCGTCAACCCGCTCGGCTTCGACAAGAAGGGGCCCTTCGCCCTGGACGTCGCCGAGGGCAGCGCGGCCCAGCAGGCCGCCGAAGTCCTGCCGGGTAGCCGGGTCACCGCCGCGTTCCACCACGTGTCGGCCGTGACCCTCCTGGACCCCGAGGTCGAGGAGGTGGACTTGGACGTGCTGGTGCTGGGTGAGGACCGTGCGGCCACCGACGTCGTGCGCGCTCTGGCCGACCGGATCCCCGGGGTGCGCGGCGTGTTCGGCGGCCGGTTGCGCAACGCCCACCAGGTGGAGGCGCTCACCGCCAACCTGATCGCGGTCAACCGCCGCTACAAGACCCACGCGGGCATCCGGATCACCGGCATTTAGCGCCGGGTCCCTCCGTATCCCGCACACGCGAACGGCGCCGCCCCGAAGGCATCGGAGCGGCGCCGTTCGCGTGTACTCAAGGGCTCCTAGGAGGCCCACTCCTTGACCTTCTCGATGAGCTTGGCGGGGTTCTCGCCCACCGGTGTGACGTTGAGCTGGGTGACCCCGGCGGCGCGGAAGGCCTCCACCCGCTCGCGGACGTAGGACTCGGGGCCGACCAGGTTGGTCAGCTCCACGAACTCGTCCGGCACCGCGGCCGCGGCCTCCTCCTTCTTCCCTGCCAGGTAGAGGTCCTGGATCTTCTCGGCGGCCTCCTCGTAGCCGTACCTCTGGGCGACCGTGTTGTAGAAGTTCTTGCCCTTGGCGCCCATCCCGCCCACGTACAGGGCGATCATCGGGCGGGTGAACTCCAGGAGCTTCTTGGTCTCCTCGCCTTCCCCGATGGCGAGCAGGCCGCCCGCGGAGATCTCCAGTTCGCCGAGCTTCGGGTCGCGTTTGGCCTTGCCCTTGGCGAGGAAGCCGCCCCACACGCCCTCGGCCTTCTCCGGGATGAACAGGTGCGGCAGCCAGCCGTTGGCGATCTCGGCGGTCATCTCGACGTTCTTCTCACCGAGGGAGGCCACGAAGATCGGGATCTCCGGGCGCACCGGGTGGTTGATGATCTTGAGCGGCTTGCCGAGGCCGGTGCCCTGCTCCGGCGGCAGCGGCAGCTGGAACACCTTGCCGTCGTGGGTCAGGCGCTCCTCGCGGGCCCAGACCTTGCGGCAGATCTCGATGGTCTCGCGGGTGCGGCCGAGCGGCTTGGTGTACGGGATCCCGTGGAACCCCTCGATGACCTGCGGGCCGCTGGCGCCCAGACCGAGGACGGCGCGCCCGTCGGACAGGTAGTCGAGCCCCGCCGCGGTCATCGCGATGAGGGTGGGGGTGCGGCTGTACATCGGCAGGATGGCCGAGCCGATCGTCACACGCTCGGTGCGGGCGGCCAGGTAACCCATCAGGGTGGGGCTGTCGTACCCGTAGGCCTCGGCGACCCACACGGTGTCCAGCCCGGCCTTCTCCAGCTCGGCGACCTGGTCGACGGCGGCCTTGGGTTCACCCGCGTACTGGAGCGGCATCGAGATGCGCATCTGCTGTCCTCCCGGTGGGCCGGACCCCGGCCCGCGTCGGTGCTCGGTATGGCGTCACCCTACTAACGAATCACATTCGGTTCCGGAAGCGGCCTCCTTGACTCCACTCCCAAGAGTTGTTGCCCAAGACTTATTGCCCAATAACCCTTGGCCAAGAAGTCTTGGGCGTCTATGGTCGAAGGATGAGCGACACGCCCTCCCACGAGAACCGGGAAGCCCCGGACCCCTTCGAGAACGCCGCCGTGCTCGACGCCCGCTCGCTGCGCGGGCTGGCGCACCCGCTGCGCATGCGCGTCCACCAGCTCCTCCAGCGCGGACCCGCCACCGGCAAGGCCGTCTCGGAGAAGCTCGGCATCTCCTCCGCCTCGGCCAGCTACCACCTGCGCCAGCTGAGCACCTACGGCTTCATCGAAGAGGCTCCTGAGCTGGGCACCTCCAAGGAGCGCTGGTGGCGCTCCGTCCACAAGGGATTCCGGCTGCCGGAGAGCCTCGACACCGAGGCGCCCGAGCTCAGCACGACCGTCCGCCACGCCATGGCCGCGCGCTGGGCCGAACA
Source organism: Nocardiopsis nanhaiensis (assembly GCF_054778635.1). Lineage (NCBI taxonomy): Bacteria > Bacillati > Actinomycetota > Actinomycetes > Streptosporangiales > Nocardiopsidaceae > Nocardiopsis > Nocardiopsis nanhaiensis. The sequence continues at coordinate 847 of NZ_BAAGZJ010000031.1, read as the reverse complement.
GCTGAGCGCTGCCGTCAACCTGTGGTCCTCCCAACCCGAGGGGTGGCGCGAGGCCCAGATGATGGCCGACCGCACGATGAGCCTCACCCTGGAACAGCTGGAGACGATGCGGGAGGAGCTGCGCGAGGTCCTCAACCGGTACTCGGACACTTCAGACGACACGGGCACCTCGGGTCGGCAGGATGCGGACACTTCCGGGGCGCGGACCGTCAACGTGCACCTCGCCGCCTTCCCCAGCCCCGATCCCGAGGACCCGACAGGTGAAGGCCCACCGGACGGGGACCCCGAGGACGCCCCATGAGACCGATCGTCGGCCTGATCACCTCCGAGGCCTTGGCCTACACGGGCACCCGGCTGGCCATGATCGCCATCCCCTGGTTCGTCCTGGAGACGACCGGAAGCCCCGCGCAGATGGGGCTGGTCACCCTCTTCGAAATGGGCGCCTACACCCTGGCCCGCCTGTTCGTCGGGCCGGTCCTGGACCGGGTGGGCCAGCGCGCGGTGAGCATCCGGGTGGACCTGATCGCCGCCGCGGCCCTGCTGGCGGTACCGGTCCTGTTCACCGCCGGACTGCTGCCCTTCCCGGTGCTGCTCGTCCTGGTCACGGTGATCGGCCTGGCCACCGGCCCCGCGGAGGCGGCCAAGGTCTCGCTGTCCCCGTTCGTGGCCGCCGCGGCCGGGGTGCGTTTGGAACGCGTCACCGGGCTGACCGGGACGGTCCGGAGTGTGTCAAGTCGAATCGGACAGGGGTAGGTGATCGTCAGGCCGCTTCACACAGGTCAGCGCTGTGCTGCGCGGTAGGTGCGGTGTCCGGTTCGTTGATCCACGCGGCCTCGGGAAGAGCAGG